>JAHEKQ010000171.1 GCA_024638265.1 Flammeovirgaceae bacterium | reverse complement strand
CTCGCTGCTTTAGCCGATGACGCCGATGCTAATCCTAATAATGAATTGAATACTTCTGTAGTACTCAACGGAACAAATCTTGAAACTACCGATGCCGGGGGTACCATTATTACACCACTCGCTACTTTGGTGGATGATGCAGATCCTAATCCGAATAATGAACTCAATACCTCTGTAGTACTCAATGGAACAAATCTTGAAACCACAGATGCCGGTGGTACAATTATTACACCACTCAGTTCACTTGTGAATGATGCTGACGCAAATGCCACCAATGAACTTCAGGATTTACAACTCACAGGAAATACACTCTCCCTGACTAATGATGCTACAACAGTAGATTTGACACCCATTATCACCATAAAACCAATTACTATTACGACCACAGATATCACACTCGGAGCTACTAATTATACTGTAATATTAAATTCAGGAGGGTCATTTACCAGTGGTGTAACTGTCCCTCTTGCAGCAGGAAACCAAGGTAGAATATATGTGATTCGCAATAATAGTGGAGGTCCGGTAAATATTACGGCCAGCGGTGGTGATACTATATCTCAGACTACCTTAAATAGCGGACAGGCACTTTGGCTTCAAAGTGATGGTGTAACTGACTGGTATCGAATCAATTAAATGAAAAATAGTCTGTACATAATATTATTGATCGCGGCTCCATTCATTAATGCCCAAACCGCCCTCTTTAACAGCGGCAATCTCAGGATCCACGACCAGGGGCAGCTCGGTTTTCATACCGACCTGATCAATAATGGTTCTTTTGATGAAAACCTGGGTCTGGCCGGTTTTTATGGCACCCAACTAATCGATATAAGGGGGGCATTGATGCCCGTTTTGTACGATGTTGAGATCGCCAATACCACCGGGGTCAACCTCAGCATCGCCATCAGTGTGACCAACAATACCAATTTTATAACCGGCGATTTTATCGGTCCTAAAGGTCAATTCGATATCTCCTATAATTTTATCGATGATGCCTTTACCGTAGGCGAATCGGATAATTCCAAGATCAACAGCTATGCGCTGATCAACAACAAGCAATCATTTGCCTTCCCGGTGGGAGATGCCGTACATCTGAGACCCTTGATCCTGAACTCTGAATCGGTGAACGAATTGGCGCGATGTGCTTATTTCTTTGAAGACCCGAATAATCCTACGGCTTTCCCGCCTTTTGACACCCGACTGAAACCCAGGACCATTGAAGCCGTGGGGACTACTGAATTTTGGCGACTTGAGGGAAACGTTCCCTCTACCATTTCGTTGAGCTGGAATCCCAGAAGCGATATGGCCACGCTTGTGCCTGAAATCGAGAGAGTGACCATTATGGGATGGAGCAAGACCGCCAATCGCTGGTTACCCCTGGGAACATCGAGTGTGGGAGGTGATCTCGATAATGGTTTTGTCAACTCAAATAGCTTTATTCCCGACGAATATGAGATCATCACTTTTGGCAATCTGGCAGAGCCGGCCGATGTGCTTACCCTGGATAACTACCTGCTTACGCCAAATGGAGATGGCATCAATGATGTATTGGTCATTGAAGAACTGGAAGAAAGTCCGAATAACAGCCTCAGACTTTATGATAGGAACGGTCTGCTGGTCTTCCAAATGATCAATTACCGGGACGAATTCAGGGGATTCTCTAACGTAAATAATCTGGTCCTGAATCGGGATCAGGGCCTGCCAGAGGGCATCTATTACTATCTGATCTCCATGGATGACCTCAACCTTAATTTTCAGGGATTTTTGTACTTAGAACGTTAAAGGATCACCCCCTCAGAAATTAAAATTGTGTCATTTGACCATATGTTTTCATTTTACATTCAAAATTTCTTACTGCTCTTTGTATTGAAATTTTAAGGTTAAAACGATATTATGAGACCTCATTATTACAGTATTTGACAACTTTTTCTTACACTTTTGCAACTTTTTTTTCTACATATGTTCGATAAAAGGTAAATTTTGGGGTTAAAATGTCCCCTATGTCTAAACTATTAACCTCACTTCTACTAATATTCTTGGCCACTTTTATGGCCCAGGCTCAGCTAAAAGTAGGTGATAACCCCGATCAAATTGACGGTGCTTCCCTGCTTGAGCTGGAAAGCCGAAATAAAGCTCTGGTGCTTTCCCGGGTAAATACCGCATTGATGCAAAAAATAAGGCCGCTGCCAGGGGCGCTCGTTTATAATACAGATACTTCCTGTGTCTATCATTATAACGGTAAGAAATGGAACAGTCTGTGCACTACTTCAGGGGGCAATGACATCGCATTTTCTCAAAATGAAGATGGCTCTATCACGTTGCATAATTCAGATGGTTCTACCATAACTTTTAATCAGCATAACGAACAAACTGCCTCGGCCGGCGAAAATGGGGAGATGGGGCCAATGGGCGTCCAAGGACCCAAAGGAGATACCGGAGAACAAGGTATACAAGGCCCTAAGGGAGATCCCGGAGAAACAGGGGCTGCAGGACCGCAAGGACCAAAAGGGGATACTGGTTTACAAGGGATCCGGGGACCCAAAGGTGAAAAAGGTGAGCC
>JAHEKQ010000170.1 GCA_024638265.1 Flammeovirgaceae bacterium | reverse complement strand
ATCAGTTGATGTTGTTCCGTCCCCGAAATCCCATAAGTAAGAAACTGTAAAATTAGGATCAGCAGTTACTGTACTTGTAATAGTCAACTGCTCACCTGCACAGATAGTGGTCTTTGGAGCAGAAAGCGTAACGGATGGCGCTGCAACCGATGTGATTGTAACGGAAGGAACACTTGTGGTGCATAGAAGCAAGTTATTCGTAGCCTCAACAAAATATTCTCCACCTGTGGTAATATCCAGTGTGGGGCCTGTTCCAAGAGGTGTATTATTTCCAACTTCATACCATTCATAGCTCAAACCCGGAACATCGGGAACGCTAAGAGTCGAGACTGTAGCATCACAAAAACCATCACCTGTGGACGATTCAATCACAAGTGGTGGAAAGGAAAATACTTCTACAAAAGTAGTACCCTCAGAACTTTGGCAATCGCCCAATTTAACAACAAGCGTATATTCACCGGCATTTTCAGGTTGCACATTAACGATTTGCGGATTCTGTAAGTCAGATGTAAACCCATTGGGACCTGTCCACTCATAGGTCGCACCGACAGCGAGTGGGGCTGAAAGCTGAAGAGTTTGACCCACACATTTTGGGCCATCATTAGTGGGGACCGGGAGTCCTGGGACAGTTCCGGTGCCATCCTCCCAAACTACCTGGTTCGAAGTCAGGGAACATGTACCTGATTCAGCGACAACCTCGAGTGTACCTGCGGTAAGGACATCAACAAAGTTCTCCGGTCCGGTCTTGATAACTAATCCGTCCAGGTACCAGGTAAATGTAGTTCCCGGGCTTGGTACGGCGAAAACTGTAAATGTCTGACCGAGACAGATTTTCCTGGGAGACTCCGAAAGTATAACCGGCTGATAGCAGGTCTCATTTCTCCTGATTTCCACGTTGAATCCCCCATTTCCGGGTACAATTGAGGTATAAGCAAAATCAGGCTTCCCATCGCTATCATAGTCATTTAAAGAGACAAATCTCGAATAATTATCCGATGTCACTTTACTGACATTCATATTGAAGTTGGAATCAGTGGATTGGTTTAATACCACGTGGAAGGATGCATCATTCCTCGAACCTACCATTATATCCAACCAGCCATCACCATCAACATCTCCTACATCCAAACCCCATGCTGATGGAACCGTGAATCCTTGAGGCGCTCCGAAGCTTATCACGCTGGAACCGGGGTCGGTTGCATTTATGGTACTTGTGTTAAGTAGTATGAAAACCTTATCTGTAACGGGTGAACTGGATACTGCAATATCCAAAAGGCCATCCCTATTGAAATCTCCTGTTATTATGTCCTTTAACAACGTACCGACTGAAAAGCTGAGAGGATCGGCAAACTCCAATCTACCCTGCGTACTGGTATTGACAAGAATTTCGACGGACTCAAGGCTTCCCACCTTTGCTGTCACAATAATTTCCGGCCTGCCGTCACGATTTAAATCCTGCACTTCCAAACCCCTGGTAGACTCTACATTGGCAACTGGCAATGAAATTGGAGTTGGGTCAAAAGAAATTGAGGCGTTTGATGTATTTCGGTATATAAACAGGTTATTATTTTTACTGTTACTGATGATTAATTCTGGTTTTCCATCAAAATTCAAATCCCTGATTTTCACCTGTTCGGTTGTGACGGTCCCGGCCTGTATCAGTAAGGCAGTTGACCCCCCTATCGTACCTGAATTATTAGGAACAATGTAGATGCCATTTCGGTCTATACCGGATCCACCACCTTTGGTAGCTACAAGATCAGGCCATCCATCGCCGTTGAGGTCATCACATTGTATATCATTGGTTTGAGCATTAAGCGAAATGGTTGGCCCGTTATTAAAGGCAATAGTCCCGGGTGAAGAATTGTTTACCAGGATCCTTATACTACTTGAAGTTGCATTAAATTTTGTGGCAGCTATATCAGCTTTGCCATCCCTGTTCAAATCACAGGAACATAAGTCCTGGAGTTCATTGGCTTCAGGAAACAATAATGATGCACCAACCTTACTAGGGTCAAAAGTCTCACCACTGAAGGATGTATAGTGTTTCAGAATAGATTTTCCGGATAAACGATTTGCCCTATTAATAACGGTGACATTTTCTGCATGGGCTCCGAAAGGTACCTGAACCTCAATTAAATTGGTGGTAGAATTGATTACTGTACCCTCAACAGCACCAAATCTGACCGTGAGCTGGCTGGGATCATTGCTGAATCCTGTCCCGGTAATAACTACTCTCCCACCGGGAATGGTCACAATCCTTTCAACCCCGGTAACAACAGGCGCCTGAGCCATCAATAGATAAGTTATACTTAAAAAAAGAGCTGTAACTAAAAGATTCTTCAAGATTTTAGTATTAGTTATTTTTGGACCTCCAATACCCACGCATCACTAAATCGTCTAAACTTTCTCATTTGATCACGGATTTCACGGGCTTTCACACCATCCTTTGACTTGTGCATATACACATACCAGAATCCCCTCTCTGTAATATACCCGAACTGGGTATCATGGTAACCCTGCATAAACACCTGATCACTGTATTTTTCAGCGTTATCATACTGACT
>JAHEKQ010000097.1 GCA_024638265.1 Flammeovirgaceae bacterium | reverse complement strand
AGGCTGTGCGAATCCTCCTTTTCGAGGTCTTTACCTTTGAACACTTTGTTGGTGACCTGAATCGCCTGGTCGCCCGAGAGCCTGATCACGGCAATAGCGGATATCCCCGGGGGGGTGGCAGGGGCGATTATGGTGTCGGTGAGATTCATTTTCGCAAAGGTAGGGAATTGAATAAATGAATGGAGAATTTAGAATAACGAATTGGGAATTAGGAAATTCTCTTGTTGCTTGTATTCCGGGTTTTTCTGTGGGGACGAGGAAGCGAGAAAAAAAGGAATTTCAAACAGTTAAAATCCATTTATTTAAAATCTCCTGAATAGAAATTAAGCCTTCACTTACTCAATTCAAGTTGATTGAACGATTGGATTAATTGGATTTCTGCTTCCTGTAAAGCTTGTTCCATATCCTTTTTCAAGGAGTCAATTTCACCGGCAACGCGGTCTATAATTCCCCGGTAGTAGTCAATTCCCTCCTGGAGGTTATCATAGAATTTTCTGACTCTTCCGGCCTGTTTTTTGTTAGTCATTAACTGGGTATCATTGATAAGCCCTTTCCAATATTCCACATAGATCATCAGCTCCTTGATGAACATATTGGGGCGATCTTTTCTACCCAACAGGTCCCGTCGCCCATAGATATGATCGATCATATTTTTAAGCGATACAATCTTATTGAAATAGGCGATGTTCGGTCCCGGGCAAACATTAATGGATTCCAGGTTTTTAAATGGTGTTAATTTGTATTGACTGATCGCCGAATTACTCAGTCCAATACACAGACAGTCCTTATCAACTACACTCTCTTTCGCTTTCTCAAATTCCTCTTTTGATAGTCCTGACTTCTTAAGTTCTTTTAGCTTTTTGTCCTGGTAATTACTGGAAGCTACACAGGATAAACCTTCACCGAATTCTGAATTAAATTGCAGGAATTTCTCAGTACATGGACTGCCGGGCCTACCTTCTTTAATCCGTTTCATTCGTTCTTTATCAGCTGAGGTACCCTGGAGGTAGTAAAACGGGACCCCTAAGGGCGATTTTTTGGATAACAGGACATCTTGCTCTTTTGCCCGGGAGAGTTTGCTCAATGTGAAATTGTCGACAGTAGTAGCCTCAGGTACCAGTAGAAAGGGAGTGCCCCAACCCGTACCATCTACCTGGTAATATTCATGCAGGAAGGAATTTTCATCACTGCTTCCAATACCCCCTTGTACCGTAATTGCTACGTGGGGCTTTTGTTTCGGTACTTTTTTATTGGATGTGAGGAGGGCCTCACGGTAGACTTCATATAAGCTTTCACTCAATTCTTGTCGCTGATTTTTGAATTCTTCTAAAATGGGACCGAGGAGATACCCGTCCGTGGCGAAGGCATGCCCCCCGCAATTCAAACCCGACTCAACACGAAACTCGCTTACCCACAATCCTTTCTTGGCCAACATCCTTCCCTGGATAAGTGCCGACCTGTAATCGGAGACTTTAAGGGCTATTTTTTTCTTAAAAACTCCTATTTCATTACTGTCAAATGCACTTAGCGAAGACATATAATTAAAAAGCCGTGGGTTCATTCCGGCAGAAAGGATGATGGTGGACTGGGTGAGATCACTGTCCGCGTACCCTTTCAGGGCTCGCACCGCATAAGAGCCGTCTTGTATAATTTTTCCGTTCTTATCCAGGCTATCCTGGTCGAGTTTGGTCATGATATTGACATCAATACTGCCCGGTGTTATACGGGATCTCAACCAATCTTCTGCCTCCGATTTTTCCCTGGAAAAGGGCAGCTTCAACATTTTTTTAAACCGCCTTTTCAACTCGCTGCTGTCGGGAAGCATCTCGAAGTACTTATTGATCTCTGTTCCTTTCCCGAATGGAGTTTGTTTGAGTTGTTCAACTTGTTCTTTTACTATACGATTAACGAGGTTCAAATAATCCGTGATTCTTCGAGATCGGGAGTCTTTTTCCTTTGATGAAATGGGGGTATAGGTTTCGCCAAGTGATCCATAGTAATATTCTCTCATTTTCTCCACGAGGTTATCCTGGATAATGGAAATCACTGAATTTATACCATATCGAGCTACTTTTATAGGTGTGTCAATAGTAAAAGCCAATCCCATAACGGGGATGTGAAAAGTATGTGGAGCCTGGGAGTTCATCGCGATCTAACCTGTGTATTATAAAGATAACCACTAGAAATATGAGATGCTTTGTTTGGAAAGAAATATTGGGATTCAGGGAATTAAGGATCCCGGGTTTAGGGTTTGAAGATCTGGGATTTTAGAATTGATTTTTGTTAGAGTACCCCTCAAACCTTTTACACCTTTTACACTTTTATTTACCCTATAACCCTTTAACCCTTTTACCCTTTTACTCCTCAACCCGCCTCCCATTCACTTCCTGTCCGCCCTGGAAAAGGATCAGTCGGCTGACTTCACCTTCTTCTTCTACAAACTCAATACTTATGGGGGCTATTTTCATATAGAACGCGGTTTGGGATTTGGGAAACAACGGAAGCTTCATCTGACCGGTGGCCTGGGCCATGAGCTGGCCGTTTTCCAGGGTGATGTTCATGAAGAAGCTCGGTGCCAATTCGTATTTGCCTATATACTTTTCCAAAATGACAGTTTCTACCACGATTTCTTTCGGTTGATATTCCACTCCCAGCTCTTTGAGTTTAGCAATCCCATTGGCATTCCCCGGGTCAATATCCACTGATTTTTTATAGTATTCTATCGCCCCTTCATTATCCCCACTTTCCATTAGTACCTCGGCGTAACTGTCGTAGACATTGCCAGACTCGGGGTATTCGCTCATATTGAGCTTGAAAATAGCTTTGGCGATATCGAATTTTTCTTTTTCGAGATATTCATAACCCAGCGTATTGATATCCATCTCGTTAAAGTCCCATTCATCTGCAGATTCGGCTTTTTCATTTCTAAACGACTCAAGTGCTGCTTCTATGCCTTTTTCTTCTATCTCCCGGGCTATCAGAAAAGTAATCTTGGGTTTCAGGTGATTCAACCTGCTCGATGAGTCCAATAAATTAATACCCAGATCGTCCACGCTTACCGTACAATTTGTAAGTACGACCACCCCTCTACGAGAATCCGGATGAAATCCGGCAAATGCACGGTAGCCACCGGTTCCCCCGTTGTGCCAAATGATATCACCGTTTTCTCCGTGACGAATATGCCAGCCCAGTCCAACGCTCAAATCCCCTGGTGCCTTGTCATGACGAGGTTGATGTGTCCTAGCCAGTGAATTATTGTCTTGGTATTCCTGTAGACCAAGGCTGGCCTTTACATACTTCACCATATCAGCTGTGGAGCTTCGAATTGCTCCTGCACCGGCTAGTGCGGGGATGTCCCAGTTCTTAACTTGCTGGCCATTGTTGAAAGGAAGCGCCAGGTTGGATTTCATCTCATCGTTGAAGGTCACCCGGGTCTTTTGCATGCCCATGGGTTTGGCGATTTTCTCAATGACCAGTTCCTCGTAGGTCATCCCGTAGACATCCTCAAGGATGCTTCCAAGTAATCCCTGGGCAAGGTTGGAATATTCGTACTCTGCCCCGACATCTCTTCTCATTGTGTGATACTGAATAAATTCAAGCATATGTTGTTTCGTATAGTCAACATAGGGGTTCAGGGGATCTGCCGGCCTGAAGTTGGCGGGCATCCTGGGAAGGCCCGAGGTATGATCCGACAGATGTGCGAGGGTGATCGGTTCACTCATTTCCTTCGGAGGGTGTTCGATATACTGACTGATAGGATCGTTCAACTTTACTTTCCCCTCATCTACCGCAATCGACAGGAGCAAGGCGGTGAAGGTCTTGGAGATTGACCCGATCTCATAGACAGTCTGCTCATTTACTTCCGTGCCTCCCGGTTTTGTCAGACCAAAGTGATGATAGGTGGTCCCTTCAGGAGAGATCATAGCGACTGCTATACTTTGGTTGATTTGATTTTCAACCCGGTGCTTGATTTCTTTTTCAACACTTGAGGGTAACTGGGCCCGCAGTAAAAACGGAATTAACGTAAATAGGATTGGAAGTAGGTATCGCATTTTGGTGTCTATTTTATTTGAACGGGTTTCCACGGATAAAGGTAACAAATTGACTGCTCAAAATATGGGTTGACCGTGATCCCGCTCACAGTTTCAAGGTGATAATTCTCAATATCTTTCTTAACTATTCTATGTAGTTTCTCCCAACGGCAATAAAAAGACCCGGGTAGTTATGAGTATGTCTACGAAAATCTTTGCCGTTGTACTTTGTTGTATTTTCATTAGGCCAACGGCATTCGCGCTGGAGATAAATAGCGACTTTGTCGCTCCGGAAATCCAGTTGGAATACCTTTACCAGGATCTTTCTTCGGGTGGGTCCCTGGATATGGGTAAATTTGCACAAGGACAGATACAGTATACGTCCTTTTTCACCCTGCATAATACGGGTGACGCAGTTCTGAATATTTCTGATGTTTCTTTTACGGGAGCCGATGCCTCCCTGTTTGGAACCGATTTGTCAACCGGCGTAGTAACAGCGGGGGGCAACCTGAAATTCAGAGTGTATGTTACGAGTGAAGCAACGGGTTTATTTAGTGCGCAACTGGTCATTACTTCCGATGATGCGGACGAGTCGACTTTTACCGTTAATTTATCGGCCGAATCGATTGATCCGACCCTGTTTATCGACCTGTATGGTCCGGAAGATGCTCCCCCAAGGGATTTGCTATTCAGTCAAGATGGGAATGGAATAGGCAGACCCGGAGGACTGAATTACCGGTTTGCCAATTTGGGACTTGCTGCTACCACACCTGTTTACTGGGGTACTTTTCTCGATGCTGAAGAAAACCTGGAAGTAAAACTGTCTATGGACAACTTTACCTATGAGGGTGAAGAGATCATGGCATTTTACCCGGCAGGTTCCAACCTCTCAGGAGGTATACTCCAGTGGATTGGTAAGACTACTATCACTGATTTTAACGCCGGTGTAGCCTACACAGCTTATACCAGGCTTCTCATTACAGTCACTTATACAAATTCCGGGGTACCGGTTCCATTGATTGAGCCAGCGTTGTTGAAAATGGACAACCAGGTTGGCGGGTTGGTTCCCTTTACGGATATCAGCGACCAGGTGTCGGCTAATATGCGTTTTGAATCATCCCTGTCTTTTGGAACCGCTTATGAGCCCTATCTGGAATTCTATGATAATTTTGATACAAACCCCAATGCCGAAGGAACCGCAAGTTCGTTCTGGCCGGGGTATTTCTGGAATAATGTAGCACCGAGGCTGACAGCCAATGCATCACTTGATATTGATGAGGGTGATATTGTGGCATTGACAGCGAATCTACTGACCGTTTCGGATGATGAAGACCTTCCCGAGGAGATCACAATCGTATTTGAACCGGGAACAGGAGTGGGAACCAACCCGGTGAAGCATGGGGAATTAAAGAAAGAAGGAGTCGTGATGACTGAGAATGATGATTTTTCTATGCAGGATATCCTGGATGGTAATATTGTTTATCATCATGATGGTTCAGAAGTGTCTGAAGACAATTTTGTTTTCAAGGCCTATGACAGCAGGGGGTTATATGTCACAGATGGCCCTTATGATGCATTTACATTCCGGATCAATATCACGATTATCAACGATCCACCTGAGGTGGTCAACCTTGAGTTGGAAGCTAATTGTGGCGAAACAGTTTCCGGACAGGTAACTGCCACGGATGACGAGGGAGAAACTGTGACTTTTGAAGTGGTTACTCCTCCTTCCAGCGGAACACTTGACCTGAATCCAACCACAGGAGAATTTACCGTAACGGGAATTTCTGAGGCTGGTACTATACTATTCCAGTATCGTGGATATGACGGAAATTCATATAGTGAAAACGGGAATGTGGAGATTACGATAATCGCCTCCGGTCAAACAATAGACTTCCCGGATCCCGGGGTAGTAAAGTTATCTGATAATACACTTACCCTGGTTGCTACTACAAGTTCCGGCTTAGAAGTAAGTTTCACAACCCAGGATACCGAACTGTTGGATATTGCGGGAACCACGGCAACGCTTTTACAAACCGGTGAAGCAAGTGTTAAGGCAGACCAGGCAGGGGATGCCTGCTATTTGGCCGCAGAATCTGTAATCAATACCTTCTGTATTGAACCTGATCCGCCAACTATTACGGCCGGCGGTCTGGGTGGTGATTCTCCCGTCCTTACGTCAAGTGTTTCTGTTGGAAACCAATGGTACAAGGATGGAACCCTTCTGTCGGGCGCCACAGCCAGCACTTATGTAATTAATGACCAGGGATCCTATACCGTGACGGTGACCGAAAATGGTTGTGAGAGCCAGCATTCCGAGGCATTTGTGATCATTATTACCGATTTGCAGAGCCTTAGGGCCAAGGGTATAGAGCTATACCCTAATCCAACTCGCGGACTGATCCATATCAGAATACTGGATAGTGATGAACTGGCCAGGATACGCATTGCTGATATGGTCGGTCGGAATATCAGGGAGTGGAATATCGCGGGTCCCCAAGGGGAACTGGATATCTCTGATCTGCGTGCCGGAATCTACCATTTGAGTATTATGATAGGGGAGGACAAACCCTTTGGAATCAGGATAATTAAAAATTAAGGTCATGAAAAATACACTAAAACTTATCCTGGTACTTGTAGCGATGATCCTATGCGTTTCATGTGCCAAAAAGACCGAGGAGCCTTCCATTGAACAATTACTCACTGATCATGCCTGGAACTTGTCTGCAGCCTTGGTGGATAACCAATCTGTTGACTACTATGACGGGATGGTGATCAATTTCACCAATACTTCATATACAAGTTCTAGTGGTGGATCTATATGGGAAACCAGTGGTACCTGGTCCTTCCTCGATGATGCAAAAAGTATCATTCTCCGGGATGATGGACTTGAAATAACGATTGAGACCCTGACCAAAACACAGCTGGTGATCAGTTTTGTCTGGCTGGATACGGTTTATGAGTCGGGCCGATCGGAATCCATTGCGGGAGACCACAAAATGACATTTACCGATTAGCATTAGATTTAATGTTGTTTCACGAGGGACATTCGTTTGGGTGTCCCTTTTTTTTGGGTTGGTCAGTTGGTCAGTTGGTCAGTTGGTCAGAATGATGTAATGATATAATTGTTTCCAATGGTACCATTATTAGCTTTGATACTATTCTAACAACCAACCCACCAACCCACCAACCCACCAACCCACCAACCCACTAACCCACTAACCCACCAACTCCCCATGAAATACAGAACCCTAGGCACCACTTCTCTCTCCGTCTCCGAAATCTCCCTCGGCTGCATGAGCCTGGGTAGAGATCAGAAAACTAATGAACATATTATCAGAACAGCCTACGAATCGGGGATTAACCTGTTTGATACGGCAGATCTGTACGAACTTGGGTGGAATGAAGAATCTGTCGGAAAAGCACTTTCAGGGATCAGGGAAAAGGTGGTCCTGGCCACCAAAGTAGGCAACGAATGGAATGAGGATGGTTCCTGGCACTGGAATCCCTCTAAAGATTATATCCTTAAAGCAGTAGACGAAAGCCTCAGGCGACTGGGGACCGATTACATTGACCTGTATCAGCTCCATGGAGGGACTATTGAGGATCCTATTGATGAAACCATCGAGGCTTTTGAAATACTTAAGGAGCAGGGCAAGATTCGCGAGTATGGTATCTCCTCGATCCGCCCCAATGTGATCCGGGAATATGTGAATAGATCCAATATCGTCTCCGTAATGATGCAATACAGCCTGTTGGACAGAAGACCGGAGGAGGAAGTGTTTGGAGTATTGGAGGAGGCCGGGATTTCGGTCCTATGCAGGGGGGTGCTGGCAAAGGGAATGCTGGTGGATAAGCCGGCAAAGGAATACCTCGGGTATTCGATGCAGGAGACAGGACGCATGAGGCAGGAAGTACAGAAGTGTGATAACCCGATGGGGGAGGTACTGGGGTATACGCTGGGTAGTAAGGTGGTAGGTAGTAATGTGGTAGGCATCAGAACATTAGAGCAGTTGGTTGGGGTATTAGAAGGCTATGAAGGAGGAGCGGGGAGTAGTCATGCATTAGGGCAGGTGCTTGAGCCGAATCGGTATGAGTTGCATCGATAAGGTTTAGCTGACAGTTGAGCTAGGGGTGAATGAGGGAGGGGGAGGTTTAAAAATGATTATAATTTTTGAATAGGTGAACAATTTAATTATTGAACTTAATGCTGACATTTGTGCACCAATTCAAAAGCTATGGAAGAGTTCTTTACCAGTAATTTCGGCATAGATTCCGATGTATTCAGTTTCGTGATCTTGCCCCTTTTGATATTTTTTGCAAGGATTATTGATGTGTCCATCAATACTCTTCGGATCATATTCGTAATGGCTGGCCGGAAATTCATTTCCACCTTCCTGGGATTCTTTGAATCTCTGATCTGGCTGCTGGCTATTGGCCAGATTTTTAAGAATATGGATAACCTGGCGTCCTATCTGGCCTATCCCCTGGGATTTGCCATGGGCATACTCGTTGGAATGCTTATTGAGGAGCGGTTGGCACTGGGCAAGGTGGTCGTGCGGGTAATAAGCTCGAAATCCTTTGACAAGCTGGTAGCCTTTGCCAGTCAGAAGGGCTACAAGCATATTCTCATCGAAGGTCAGACTCATGAAACCAGCGAGCGAATTTTGTTTACCGTAATTAAGCGCGATGACCTTCCAGTTGTACTCGACGCAATACGAGCCCATATGCCTACTTCTTTCTATACAATCGAATCAGTAAAACAGGCCAGTGAAGCAGGCATTCTGGTTGAAAAACCCTCAAGGAGAGGACTGGGTACATGGTTGGGGAGTATCAGGAGGAAGTAGGTAAGATGAAGTATGAGTTGGAGAAATGCGAGATCCGATGGGAGGGGTCCTGGGGTATACGTTGAGTAGTAAGGTGGTAGGTAGTAATGTGGTAGGTATCAGAACCGTGGAGCAGCTAGAGCAGGTGTTAGAGGGATATCGGGGTGGAGCACTCAACAGCCAGACGCTTGGTCGAACGCTTGAGCCAAATAAGTATGAGGTACACAGATGAAGGTACGAGGAGAGGACTAACCGTAATTAGACTAAAAACACCAGGCTACACTTCACCCACCACCGACTACTGACAACCCACCACGGTCTACCTGCTCATCTCCACATCCTGGGTTGGATTCAAATCCAACAGGAAACCGATTGAGAACTGGAATACCCGGTTATAGACTTCCTGGTCAGAATCGAAGAAGGAAACGTTATTGGGCCGCTGGTTGATATTTTTTACTCCATGAATATAACGAACCGTAAGCCAGGTGCCATCCTTGAATACCCATCCCAGTCCGGCCACTCCGGCCCAGTCTCCGCGAGTTACTACCCGTGAGGCTTTGTACTTGGTTTGCGTTTCATCTACTTTATCTTCCTCCAGGAATTTTCCACCAAGCATATATCCATACCTGGGTCCGGCAAAAAATGTGAGTCCGAGTTCAGACTGGTACATGTATTGAAACGAGAAGTTCCAATAGGTCATCCTGGCCTTGTAGATGTCATCGGCATCTTCATAGATGGAGCCCTGGGTTGAGAGTCCTCCTTCATAAAGTATCGAGGATCTTTTGGAGAGGTCAAATTTATTGACACCGATATAATTAAATCCCAACCGGGGAGAAGCTTTCAGGTCCGTGAATTCCGGATCCACAAACAAGGTTCCCATATTCGGTCCAACTCTGAATCCGAGTTTAAGGAATCCAAGATAATTGGTTTCCATGGCTTCCACCTGGGCGAATAGGGGAGTGGAAAGGGCAACTATAAAAGTAAAAAGGAGCAAGCGTTTTTTCATGTTGCAAGTATAGGGGTTTGGGTTTAGAAGTTCAAGGGTTCAGAAGTTCAGAGGACGGTGTTTTGGGTTCAAGGGTTCACGGGAGGATGGGAAGAAACAATTGAACAATTGAATATGTGAAATATTTGAATGACGAAGTTACCGACCACCGACCACTCACCACCGACTAACCGACCAACCGACTACTCCACGGTGACACTCTTCGCAAGGTTTCGGGGCTGATCCACATTGTGGCCT
>JAHEKQ010000096.1 GCA_024638265.1 Flammeovirgaceae bacterium | reverse complement strand
TGTCCAGTTCTGCGATCTCCTGTCCAAAAAGCATCGAAAATACAGTACTGAATATGATTGTAAGGTATATCCGCATGTCGCAAATTAACATTTTTTTAGGTACTAAAGACCCGGGAACTCAAATCTCCAATCTCGAAATGGTAAGCTATGGGGCATATTGAATTCGTAATTCTTGGTGTCTCCGTGCCTTTGTGTTAAAATTTGCCCATTAAAATTCATATCCACTCAAAAAGCAATCATTGTGCCTCAAATTCAATCAACTCCTCATCCCGGGAGATTTGTTCATAATTATGCTTGAGAGTATAAGCTTGAATAACCTGCCTGGAATAGCGATTATCTTTAAATTGTGTGATGTAATTGGTAAAATCATCGAAATGGTCCACCTGCTCACTTTCGGGGATAAATCCAAAGCCGCGGTACTCGCCATTTTCCATTAAAACCACCCCCGTTTCACCTTCTTCCCTTCCCCTCGCGAGAAGTACAAAGGTTTCGTCGCTCTGATAGAAAGATTCGATAGCCTCTTCGACACGCAAATTGTATTCTTCAGGAGCTTCGTGGCTGCCACAGGCACCCAGGCATTTTCCGGCCTGGTGGTCATAACATTCACGGCTGACTTTCTGAATACCAGATAATTTAGGACATAGGTTGAATTCCCCGATTTTCTCGGTTATAAACTGCCAGGCCTCCGAATGGGTGTACCAGCTAATCAGAGGTTTAACGGATCGATTTACACGACTGATGTTAAGTCGCATATACCCTAGTTGGTCGGTATAGGAGTATATTCCCCATGTGGTAGAAAAATTCTTTAATGCCTGGTTATACCGAGGCCAAAGCCTCTTGATTTCCTCATTTTCAAGGAGCAGGGCAATTAATTCGTTTCCTGTCAGTTCATAGGAAATATTGTGGATCTCCTTCCTGATATTTGAATTGCTCCATGATTTACCGGTTCCCGAAAAATGTCCGGTGATCCTCTTTTTAATATCAATTGCTTTGCCCACATAGATAACATCGCCGGCTTTGTCGTGGAAATAATACACTCCGGTCTCCTCGGGGAGGCTCTCAAATTCTTCGCGATCGAGGTGGGGGGGCAAAATAGTTTCCCTGCTGGTTCTCTTTAGGTATTCTGCAATGAAGTTATTCTCATCCCTCTTCAGAAGATGATGAAATATCCTGACAGTTGCTTCAGCATCACCCCCTGCCCGGTGTCTTCCATTGATCTCAATTCCCAGGCTTTTGGCGAGGTTTCCTAAGCCATAACTGCTTAATCCGGGAATAAGCTTTCGGCTGAGCCTTACCGTACATAGCTTTTTGAGATTTAGGCTCAAATTCACTTTGCTGAACTCCCTTTTAATGAATGAGTAATCAAAATGAACATTGTGAGCCACAAAAATCTTTCCGGTAAGCATGGAGTGGATCTCTTCCGCTACCTCACTGAACAAAGGTGCATTTTCCACCATCTGGTCAGATATTCCTGTAAGGCCGGTTATATATCCGGGAATCGATTGCTCGGGATTGATGAGAGTCTGGTACTCCTCGACAATTTTCTCCCCGTCATGCACATAAATCGCAATTTCGGTAATCCGGTTCCTGGCAGCGTATCCACCCGTGGTCTCTATATCAACTATCGCATACACCAAGATTAAATATACCGATTTATTGTTTTTTTACGGCCGGAAGATTTCAGGAATAATTTTTGTTTTATACCTATTTCGAATCCCGTAAATATATATTTGCGTACTATTAATAAAATCAAATACGAACTGATGAAGAATTTTCTCTCCCTCATTTTCAGCCTGGCATTCTTGAGCGTCATTGCTGCTGACGATAACCGTTATGTTTACTACATCGACCTGACTAACGTAGTAGAAGACAAGGTAATGGTAAGCCTGGAAGTGCCCGAAATCTCGGAAAATGAAGTGACCTTTTATATGCCCGTGATCATACCGGGCACCTACGCAATTGCAGACTACGGGAGGTTTGTGTCGGACTTCAAGGCCTTCGACAAGAAAGGACGAGAACTGAAAGCCACCAAGACAGATGACAACACCTGGGTAATCTCAAAAGCAAAAAAGCTGACCCGGATCACATATTGGGTAGATGATAGTTGGGATTTTGAAGGAGAAGGGCCCAACATATTTGAACCTGCAGGAACCAATATTGAAGAGGATAAAAATTTCGTAATAAATACCGCCGGATTTTTCGGCTATTTCAAATCCATGAAAAATCTTCCCGTTCAGGTTAATATCATTAGGGATAAAGATTTTTACGGAGGCACTGGGCTGATTCCACGTCCCGAGCTGCAAATGGCTGCAAGTACTTCCAGGATTGCCATGGATTTCCTGGACACAGAATCAGAAGAAACTGTAGATTCCTATGTGGCGGATAACTACGATCACCTGATCGATTCCCCAATCATGTATGCTGAGGCTGATACGGCCGTACTGAAAGTAGCTAATACTGAAGTACTCGTGACTTCCTACTCTCCCAATAAGGTGGTGACTGCTAAAGAAATTGCGGCAACAATAAGGGAAACGCTCGCTGCCCAGACCGATTACCTGGGGGGTCAGCTACCCGTGGACAAGTATGCTTTCATATTTTATTTTATGGACAAGCCATTGTTCTCCTACGGGGCGCTCGAGCATTCGTATAGTTCATTTTACTACATGCCGGAAACCACCATCGGGGACATGGAACAGCAGCTCAGGGACTTTGCGGCCCATGAGTTCTTTCACATTATCACGCCCCTGACGATTCACTCGGAAGAGATCCACCGCTTTGACTTCAACGACCCCAGGATGAGTAAGCACCTTTGGCTATATGAAGGGGTAACGGAATATTTCGCAGGTCATGCCCAGGTATCTTCCGGTTTGATCGGTGTCCCTCAATACATCAATATGCTCAGGGAAAAATTGATTATTTCAACGACTAATTTCAACGACTCCCTGGCGTTTACCGAATTGAGTAAAGGCGCACTCGACCAACACGAAGATCAGTATATCAATGTTTACCAGAAAGGGGCGCTTATTGGAATGTGTCTTGACATCAAACTGAGGTCACTCTCCAGTGGTGAAATGGGCCTGAGGGATCTCGTACTGAAACTGTCTGAAAAATATGGTAAGGGTTCCTTTTTTGAGGACGATGAGTTGTTTGATGTTATGGCAGAACTCAGCTACCCCGAAATCAGGGAGTTCTTTACACAACATGTAGAAAACGGTACTCCAATCCCGTATGAAGAGTATTTTGGACTGGTTGGAATTCAGTTTGAAATGGAAGCAACCGTAAAAAATCTTTCCATGGGATTTGGCCAGAACAATATCAATTTTGATCCCGTTGCGGGCACTATCTTCATTACCAATGATGATCAGTTAAATGAATTTGGCCAGAAACTTGGTCTTAAAAATGATGATGTTATCCTGGCTATGAATGACCAGGAATTGCCTCCCCTCGGACCGGAGACCCAGCAGTTTATCGTGGGTATTATACAATCACTCCGTGAGGGGGAAGAATTCTCAATTACTGTTAATCGCAAAAATGAGGCGGGTGAAATGGAAGAAGTAAGACTTGCCGCTGAAAATTTCATGGTCGACAGTATTCAAATGTTTCTTATCTCCCCTATGGAGGATGCTACTGAAGAGCAATTGAATCTAAGGCAGAACTGGCTAAACGCTGAGTAGAAATCATACTTCGAGGCATACTCGTTCGAATGCGAGTATGTCCTCTTTTTCATTGAATACATTCACCGATACTCTGACAGCATCTCCTCGTACCGAGACAAAAACGCGGTTTTCAGAGAGGAGCTTACTGAATGCCCCTGGATCAAAATTCTTTTTCCGGATTCCGAATAAGTGACTGGACCGGTAGTTTTCTTCTTCGACAAGATACCCTTGCTGTTCAAGCCGTTTAAGGGAGGGCTTAACCAGTTCATCACAATATTGAATGATATTTTCTACCCCCCAGCTATTGATCTGACGTAAGGCGGCAAGTGCCATAGGTACCAGGATGAAATTACTTCTTTCCCCGACATCGTAACGCATTGCCCCGGGCTGGTAATCGTCCTTATAATTTACCAACCCAGCAAAGTCATCGCTATCCCTTCGACTTATCCAGTTTTCCTCGATAGGCAACCCGTTGTCAAAATATTCACCCATATAGGCCATACCTATGGAATACGGGCCCATTAACCATTTGTACGCGGCACAAACCAGGGCATCAGGCTGAATTTCCGGGATATAAAATGGAAGGGCGCCCACCGACTGGGTGCCATCAATAATTAAGAGGGCATCCATTTCACGGGTTTTCTCACGAATGCTTTTAAGGTTAAATACTATACCGTCTGCCCAGTGTACATGTGGCAGGGCTACAACCCTCGTGGAAGGATTAATGGCATCCAATATTCGCTGGTTCCATTCCTGCCCCTTCGGTGATGATTCCGGGGCCTCCACCATGACCATTTTCGCACCTTTTTCCCCGGCTATACGATCCCATATATAGTAGTTACTTGGGAACTGACCTTCAGTAACCAGGATCTCATCCCCCTTTTTCACGGCGATGTTGCGGGCCACATTAGAGAGGCCGTAAGAAGCTGAAGAAACCAGGGAAATCCGGTTCGGGTTGTCAGCTTGTATCAACCTTGCAAATTCCTGCCTTACTTCGTTTGAATGCCTGAAAAAGTCATCAGGAAAAATATGAAATGGATTTCTTTTTGATTTAATACCCTCGATACCGGCCTCCTCAACTGATTTCAACATGGGAGACATGTAAGCACAGTTCAGGTAATGAACGTCCGGGTCCAGGGAGAATAAGTGCTTTTGTGACTTCATTCCAGGGAGGTCAGGGAATCATACAAATACTCATATTCGCTTGCATTCTTTCTCCAGTAATCGGTATGCAGCGTATTTTTCAATTCACCACTGCTCAACAGCTCCTCGCCTTTGTATTCCGACCAGGTTCGTATTAAATAGGGGAATTCGTTGTCAAAAGTGATTTTTAGTGATCGACTGTTTTCGTGGTAGTGAATAGTGTAGACTGAAGTTACATCGCCTTTTTCCAGGTTGAGTGAAGCCGGAAGTCCGACACGGGTATCATGCCCTAATCGACGGAAGAAGGATCCCGGTGCAACAATGTACTCCCCGACGGGGAGCTTGTCGGGATCTATCCTTATCCTGTTCCACAATTCGTCCTCCAGGAAGTCAACTTTAGCTTCCTTGTAATAATCTCCCTCGCTCTCAAAATAGCTGAACCCCTTCAGATCATAACCGGTTCCATTCCAGTTGTACTGGTTGAACGTGTGCCCGCACCATTCCTGACTTGAGGTGGTCGCTTTTAGGGTATAGGGATAATTGTAATCGTCAACCGGGGTGAAGGCTGACAGCATCATTGAATAGGGATATATCCCGGTCTGAAACTTTCGCGTAAAATTAAGCTTCATTACAGTTACCGCCTCCCCGGAATTGGGATTATCAAGTTTTACTTGTTTGTCTTTGGAGAATGGCTCAGTAACGAATATCAGTACTGAACTACCCTTGTGGTATTCGCCATACCTGCCCTGAGTAAGTTCATAAGCAGCCAGTTCAGCCTTTCCCGAATACCAGTATTCAGCAAATTGCTCACTGGTTTGGCCGTAGGAATCCCGCACTTCAAAAGTGCGTGCGGGGTTCTCGCCAGAAGAGCAGGCGAACAACAGGAGGGCTGACAAAGGCGTCAGCCACTTCATGCCGCGATTTCTATTTCTTCCCCGTTTTTGTTCACGAAACTGAATTCTGTAATCGCAAGTGAAGAATCCTGGATAATGTCTACCCACCTGTGATATTTCAGGAACCAGCGGAATCTCTGGGAGATTGTACCCTGGGTGAAATAAGAATACAGGTATGGATGGACCACCAGCACCAGTTTCTTTTCGTTTTGCTTACTCAGCAAGTGCTCAACCTGGTTTTCGATTTGATCTCCAACCAGGATGGTAGGCTCAATCTTACCGGTCCCTTCACAAGTGGGACATACTTCCCTTGTGGCAATATTTACTTCCGGCCGGACCCGTTGCCTTGTGATCTGCATCAGCCCAAATTTACTCAAAGGCAGAACCGTAAATTTAGACCTGTCATCGACCATAGCTTCCTTCATGGTCTTGAGTAAGGTCTTTTTATTTTCCGGATTTCTCATATCGATAAAATCGATAACTATGATTCCACCCATATCCCTGAGTCTCAACTGGCGGGCAATTTCCTTCGCCGCGGCCATATTTACCGATAAGGCCGTTGCTTCTTGGTCTTCTTCCCGGTTTGACTTATTCCCGGAATTCACATCGATCACATGCAGTGCCTCCGTATGCTCTATGATGAGGTATCCTCCACCGCGAATACTTACAGATTTACCGAAGGCAGACTTGATCTGTTTTTCCACCCCGTAGGCTTCAAATACTTTGGCCTTATTGTGGTAAAGCCTGGCGATCTTTTCTTTCTCGGGAGCGTATTTTCCCAGGTAGGACTTTACGTCAAGGAGTATTTCCTTGTCATCTACCACGATACTGTCAAAAGATTCGTTCAACACATCCCGCAGAATAGAGGAAGTTTTGCTCATTTCACCTACCACTTTACCCCGGACTTTTACGCCCTTTAAACGCTTCATGCCCTCATCCCATTTTTCGAGGAGGTTGCGCATGTCGTTATTAAGTTCGGCTACTTCTTTGCCTTCCGCGACGGTGCGAATGATGACCCCGAAGTTGTCGGGTTTAATAGAGGTGATGAGGCGTTGGAGGCGATTTCTTTCCTCTGACCTTGAAATCCTTTTCGAAACGTTTACTCCGCTGCCAAATGGAACCAGTACAATGTACCGGCCGGCAATGGACAACTCACACGATAGTCTCGGCCCTTTTGTAGATATGGGCTCTTTAGCCACTTGAACCAGTATCCGGTGATTCTTCGCCAGAACCTGGTTAATTTTCCCATGCTTGTTGATATCAGGATCTTTCCTGAATTTACCAAGCCTGGTAGAGGTTAATTTTCCCTTCTGGGTAAGTGATGCAAACTTTTGCATGGTATTGAACTGAGGTCCCAGATCCAGATAGTGCAAAAATGCATCCTTCTCGTGACCAATATCAATAAATGCTGCGTTCAATCCGGGAACAACCTTTTTTACTGTCCCCCAGTAGATATCACCTACCGAAAACCTTTCACCACCGTTATCCTGGTGGAATTCAACAAGGTTTTTATCTTTTAAAAGGGCTATCCGACATCCGTTCTGAGTTGAATTAATTACTAATTCAGTACTCAATTTTTTGTCATTTAAATGTTAAGCCCGACTAAAATTTAAAAACCGCTACTTCTTTTTGTGCCTGTTCTTTCTCAGACGCTTTTTTCTCTTATGAGTAGCGATCTTATGTCGTTTTCTTTTTTTACCGCAAGGCATAAAAATCTTATTTATATAATACTAGTATTATCAATCTTAAAATAATCCCCTTTCATTTAGGGGAGCGCAAAGATATTACATTTCTACGGGAATTCATTGCTTCGACAATAGCATTTTTTGAGATTCGCACCGTGAACAGGAGGGAAAAGGGTGTTTTCAGATAAAATCATTGATTGGTACCGCCGCAATAAAAGAGATCTTCCCTGGAGGGATACTTCAGATCCTTATTTGATCTGGCTTTCGGAGATCATCCTTCAGCAAACAAGGGTAAGCCAGGGATTACCGTATTACATGGCCTTCATTAAACAGTTTCCCAATGTCAAATCATTGGCGAAGGCCTCCGAAAACGAAGTTTTGCGCACCTGGCAAGGGCTGGGCTACTACAGCAGAGCCAGGAATCTTCACAAATGTGCCCGGCTGGTGGTTGATCAGTACAACGGGAAATTCCCGGAAACCTTTGATGAGCTTATACAACTCCCGGGAATCGGGCATTACACAGCCTCAGCTATCGCCTCTTTTGCTTTCAATCAACGGCAGGCGGTTGTAGACGGTAATGTTTTTCGGGTCCTTTCCAGGTATTTTGGAGTTTTCGATGATATCGCCAGCGGTAAGGGCGTCAAAAAATTCAGGGAATTGGCGCTGGAAATATTACCGGATAAGAACATCCCGGATTACAACCAGGGAATAATGGAATTCGGGGCCGTTCAGTGTACACCCGGTAAACCGGACTGTTCTTCCTGTATCCTCAACCTTGAATGTTATGCGCGGCTTCATGCGGCCCAGGCACAACTCCCCGCGAAAACACAGAAAACGAGTTCCAGGGTAGTGCATTTCACTTATTTCGTATTTATAAAACAGGGTAAGGTCTGGATGAAGCAGCGGAAGGAAAATATCTGGCAGGGCCTTTATGAATATTTGCTGGTTGAGGAAAATACTGACCCCGATAAATGGCTACAACAGCACGGTGTGGAAAATCATGTCATACTCAATGAAGCGGAAAAAGTGCATATTCTTAGTCACAGGAAGATTCATGCTCGATTTGTTACGGTTAAGCTTAACTCCGAATCTCTTCCTGAATGCCTGAAAGACCACAACGGATTCAGCTTTTCAGAAATTGAGAATCTGCCCAAGCCGATACTGATTGAATGGCACCTGAAGGATGTATTGGAAAAGCTGGAAGAACCCAGTTGAGGTAAAATGGAACCGGTCCTTAATCCTTAATGGTTTTTTAACTAATTTTGTATATTCTAAACAAAAGATATGAGCGGAGTAAATAAGGTAATTCTCGTTGGACGTTTGGGCAAAGACCCTGAAGTGAGACATCTCGAAAGTGGCGCAGTAGTCGCCAATTTTCCCATTGCCACTTCGGAAACCTACAAAGACAGGAATACCGGTGAGCGAAAGGAACAAACCGAATGGCATAATATTGTCTTGTGGAGAGGCCTTGCGGAAGTAGCAGAAAAATACCTCAACAAGGGTGATATGATTTATGTTGAGGGAAAGCTCAGGACCCGCTCGTGGGAAAGGGATGGGGTTACCCGCTATACCACAGAAGTAGTCGGTGACAATATGACTATGCTTGGCGGCAGCAGGCCCGGTGGCGATAGTTCGATGGGAACCAGTGCTGCGCCCCAGTCATCTACGTCTGAAGCGTCCTCTGAGTACAAGGTGGAGCCTCCGATATCAAAAGATACCGACGACCTCCCCTTCTGATTGTTGAACTAAGTTTCTCGTTTTGGAATCTGACGAACCTCCCAGTCAAACTTTAGCATTAATTCTGGCGGCATTAAGTGACCCCTTTGTGGTCGTTTCCCTGATATCATTGATATTTCTGTTAGGGCTATCGGCTATTATTTCGGGTTCAGAAGTGGCTTTCTTTTCCCTCACAAAAAAAGATCTCGAGGAATGTTCAGCTAGTGATAAAAAATCAGATCACCGCATCCTGGCATTTGCGAAGAAGCCGAGAAAGCTACTTGCTACCATTCTCATCCTCAATAACCTGGTCAATGTGGCCATCGTCACCTTGTCCACCGTCCTGATGTGGAGGCTAACCGAAGGCAATGAATTATCCAAACTGATCACTATTGCTACACCGATCATAGTTACGTTTGCCATTGTATTTTTTGGTGAAGTGATCCCGAAGATCTACGCCATTCAAAACAACCTCAAACTAGCCCGGGTGGCTTCCTGGGGGTTGAGAATCTCCCAGGTACTTCTAACACCCATTTCATTTCTATTGATAAAAATGAGTTCGGTTGTTGAAAGAAGGGTGGAAAAGAAAGGCTATGATATTTCAATTGAAGAATTGAACAGGGCACTGGAACTCACCGCTACTGAAACGGAAGCCACTGAAGAAGAGAGGGATATCCTGAAGGGAATCGTAAACTTTGGCACCCTGACCGTGACCCAGGTAATGAAGTCTAGAATTGACATTACCGCGGTAGTTCTGGAAACGAATTTCCACGAATTGATGGACAAGATCAACAAATCCGGGTTTTCGAGGATTCCGGTCTACGATGAGACCATCGATAAGATTGAGGGCGTATTGTATGTCAAGGACTTGCTGCCCTACACCGAGCGCGATGAAAACTTCAGGTGGCAGGAGCTGATACGTCCCGGATTTTTTGTGCCTGAGACTAAAAAAGTAGATACGCTCCTTAAAGACTTCCAGGAAAAGAGAATCCATATGGCGATTGTGGTGGATGAATACGGGGGCACCTCAGGCCTGATCACCCTTGAAGATGTGATTGAAGAGATTATTGGTGAAATCAACGATGAATTCGACGACGAGGATATCGTTTACAATAAACTTGACGAACAAA
>JAHEKQ010000095.1 GCA_024638265.1 Flammeovirgaceae bacterium | reverse complement strand
GGATAGCAATGGTAATACCGGTACGGATGCAGTTCTGGTAAAAGTGAGTAATGGAGGCTTGGCACCCAATGCGAATGCCGGTCCGGACATAGTTGTGGAAGATGACAACGGGGACGACCTGGTGGTGGTAGCCCTGGATGGATCTCTATCGGAGGAATCCAACGCCCCGATAGCGGGTTACAGCTGGAAATTAAATGATATCGAAATTGCCACAGGGGTGTCAGCCTCCTATGAATTCAGTACGGGAATCTATCTCGTAACACTGGAAGTGACCGATACGGATGGATTAGTAGGGACAGACGACGTTCTGATTACCGTCATTGACCCCGACAATAATCTTCCGGTGGCCGATGCCGGGGGAGATGTTACCTGGCAGGATCTCGACGGGGATGACCTGGTTGAGGGAATGTTTGACGCCTCCGCCAGTACGGATTCTGATGGAACCCTGGAATTTTTCCAGTGGCTGATTGATGGGGAAGAGGTGGCAACGGGAATCAACCCCACACTGACGCTCTCTACCGGGATTTATGAGGTTACGCTTGTAGTGACTGACGATGACGGTGAGTTTTCAACAGACATCTTTATTTTGACAGTGGAGGACCCGGACAACCTGGCCCCGGTTTCAGAGGCGGGAGATGATGCACTATTAATTGATGAAGATCTCGATGGGAGCGAAAGTTATATTCTCAACGGTTCACTGAGTACTGATTCAGATGGATCCATTGAAAACTATAACTGGTATGAAAATGGAGTATTATTGGGCACAGGAGTACAACTGGCACTGACATTAGACCTGGGCACGCATGTAATTGATCTTGAGATTACTGACGATGATGGTGTGAAGGGTACGGACTTCGTGACCATCATTGTAAATCAACTTCCGGTCGCTGATGCAGGCGTTGATATATTGGTTATAGATTCGGATTCCAACGGGTCGGAAACGGTTCAATTGGATGCCTCCGGGAGTTCAGACCCCGATGGCAGCCTGGAGGCCTATTCCTGGATGTATGATGGGGCTGAAATCGGGACCACTGCATTATTGGCATACGACTTTGGGATTGGGACTCATGAAGTCATCCTGACAGTAACGGATAATTACGGGAGTACTACTTCGGATGACATCGTGGTCATAGTAAGGAGAATTGACAATGAAGCTCCTGTGGCCAATGCGGGACAAGATCAGTCCCTTGATGATAATGACAATTCCGGCATGGAAACTTTCCAACTGGACGCCTCCGGAAGCTCCGATGACGGGAATATTGTAGAATATACATGGAAGTTGAATGGGCAAATCCTGGCCACGGGAATTACAGCAGGTGTGAGCCTTGAAGTAGGAGAGCACGCCGTGATATTGGAAGTGATTGACAATGAAGGTGAGAAGGCCACCGATGAGGTGATCCTTACAGTGAACAGGGTAGCTTGCGTGTTTGAATGGTGTACAAGTAATTTTGTGGCGGAGTTAGTCACCAATGATCAAATCACCTCGATCAAGTTTGTACCCCTGCAACCTGGAATTGGCGAGTCACTGTGTATCCTCTACTACGGCAGCGGATCACAAACATTTCCCGGGTATCCCGTGACCCCCAACGTTCCATATGTTTTGAACAATGTATCTCCAGGGCAAACCATTAGTTTTTATTATACCTACAGCGCGGCGCCCGAAGAAACCACAATAAGTTGTCCGAACAGCTTTATGGTTGGACAGTGTGTCCCATTGTATACCCTGGACTTTTCCGTTAAAGATGATGAGGGAGTGGCTGTAGCAGGTGCCGAAGTAGAAATTGATGGCGAAGTTCAAACGACTGACTCTGAGGGTATGGCTACATTCCCAGGCCTCGAAGGGGGGAATGTTTCCTACACAGTAAGTAAGGAGGCACACGAAACAGCTACGGGGAGCCTAAATCTTAGCAGCAGCAGAACCCAATCAGTAACTCTCAACAGGATTATCGTCGGTACGGAAGTGTCAGTTAGTTCGATAGACTGGGAGGTATTTCCCAATCCAACACAGGGAGACTTGACACTTCGATTTGGGGAGAAGCCTATCGATACTCAAATCCAGGTGTATTCAGCGACGGGTGTGAGAATGTTGGTTAAAGAGATCAGCCAGAAAGAATCACGGCTCGAATTCAGCCAATTCCCTCACGGTATTTACCTTCTAAAGTTGATTTGTAAAGAGGGCATTTTTGTAAAGAGGGTGGTCTATAACGATTAATAAAAAAGACCTCCAACTGACGAATAGTAGCAGATTATAACTCGATCAACCATAAAGGATGTGTTATGATCCTCTATGGAATGGAAACCGTAAAAAGGTGTCTTCTTCCTTTTTTTATTAGTAGTTCAATCCAATAATTCCCTTTATCTTTTGTCTTTATGAATACGGTTTTCCAGATACTCACTGCACTTGTCCTTTTCCAGGTCATCTTCATAAGTATCTTTCTCTTCAACTCAAAAAAGGGGAAGAGACTTAGTAACTACTTACTTGCCTTTTTTTTTATAAGTCTTGGATCAGGCTTACTTGACTATTTTTTCCTGATATCCGGAGTTTTTGATCAGAATACCCAGTTCGCCTTTATACTCAATAGCATGGTTATGTTTCATGCTCCTTTGCTACTGCTCTATACACAATCCCTGACAAGTCAAACATTCAAATTACGAGCTGTTCATTTGCTACATGCTTTGCCATTTGTGATCATAATTTTCCTGTTAATCATCTTTTATTATTCTCAACCAATCGAGCGACAAGAGCTGGCGCTGGAAAGCGTCAGGGAAGGGTCACAAATTGAAAATGTTCTGATCTCCGTACTGGGTATAATGTACGTTCTTGGATATCTGCTGGCGATGAAAATCCGGTTATATCGATATTCAAAATTAATAAGGGAACAGTTTTCCAATATTGATAAGATCAATCTCAATTGGCTGAATTATCTGGTCAATGTTTTCCTGATTTCTGTGGGAACGAGTGTACTGGCTAATTTTCTAAGACATAGTCAGACTGGGTTACTTAAAGAAGGAGCAATTGTAATTGCCCTGGTTGGACTCCTCATATTTATCATTATGGTATTACTTAAAGGATTACACCAAAATGATGTGTTTCTCGGGGCCGAGCGAAAAGAGGTGGGTGATTCAACAGAACGTGAAGAATGGAAGTCCCTACGAACAAAGCTGATTCAATACCTGGAGGATGAGAAACCCTATTTTGATCCTAACCTGACACTCAACGCCCTGGCGGGACAGTTGAAAATATCGGGCAGGCAGTTATCAACGATCATAAACATGGAATTGGGAAAATCATTTTTCGACCTTATCAACTCCTACAGGATCGAAGAGGCCAGGAAAATGATTAATGAACCGGAGGATCCAAAGACGACCATATCCGAGGTGATGTATAAGGTGGGTTTCAATTCCAAATCAAGTTTCAACACGGCATTCAAGAAGTACACCGGGAAAACTCCTTCAGAATTCAAATAGCAGGTGGCTCAATATCTGATTTACGCAGTACGAATTTGAGGTTCTAAAGTCGTACGTATTTAATTAGTTCGACTTTATGTAGTCGGTCGATCCGGGATGATGAGGTTGCGTTATTAGCAAATAAAAACGAACCCCATGAAAAAGCAGAAACACCTCTACGCGAATCCATACTTTATTTTAATCCTTGGATTTCTGTTCCTTGTACTTTCTTCCGCCAAATGGACGGTTGTATTTGCTCCCTGGTTGGGTTATACCTGCCTGCTGTATTTTACCAGGAATGTGAAAATCCGGACAGCTTTCCTTTTAGGATTTGTCACGCTCTTTCTATCCGGAATTATTGCGACTTACGAGGTGATTCCCATGCCCTTACCCGTATTGGTCATACTAATTTTCATTACATCATTCATGGCTGTCCTGGTTTTCCTAATTGACCGTTGGACACGGGCAAGTCAAAGAGGATTTTTGGGAACACTGATATTTCCTGCTGCCTTTGTAACGCTGGAGTATATCAACATATCAAACACCGGTAATTCATGGAGTAGTGTGGCAAATACTCAGTATGCATTTCAATCTTTCCAGCAGATCGCATCGGTATTTGGACTTTGGGGAATCTCTTTCATGGTATACTGGTTTGCATCCCTCACTAACTGGATCATAGAAAAGTGGTTAAAAGGCCACGCCATTAAAAAGAATTTGATCGCTGTGTCAGCCATCTATATCCCCGTTTTTCTCTTCGGGTTCCTCAGGTTGATAAGTGCAGATGGTAAAATCGGGGAAGCTGAAACCGTAATGATTTCGGGAGTAACGATAGAAAACAAAAACGTTATGGAAACCCTCTACTATGATGAATACCAGGAAATAATCGATATTCCCGCCGATATCTCTCAGACCTCTCCACTACTGCAGGAGGTGAACCGTGCCATGGTACCTTTCATTGAGGATCCGTTTCTCACCAAGTATGCAGCGACCATGCAGGTAGTAGACAAAAACCTGGAACGACTATTCCATCAAAGTATGCTGGCTGCCGATCGTGGTGCCCGGATTGTAGTCTGGTCCGAAGCTATAGGAATGGTGTTCAATAATAAGGAAGAAGAAGTCATCCAGCGGGCCAGGGAACTTGCCAATGCAAAGGATATTTACCTGGTAATGGGACTGGCTGTCATAAACCCGGGACCCTTAACCCCCGGCCGTCTGTTCCTTGTCAACAAGACTGTCACCGTAAACCCTGCAGGAGAGGTAGAAAATATTTACCTAAAGAGCAACCCGGTACCCTTTGCTGAACAAGATTACGGTTCAGACGGAGTGATACCCGTCATTGAAACCCCTTATGGAAAATTATCCCCGGTGATTTGCTACGATGCCGATTTCCCCCAGTTCATGAGACAAGCGGGTATGAACGGAACTGACATCCTTCTGGTTCCTTCCGGTGACTGGAAAGCTATTGCTCCCTATCATTCATACATGGCAAGTTTGCGGGGAATAGAAAATGGAACCCATGTGGTAAGGCCTGTTTCGCATGGTACCTCGCTGGTGACAAATGCATATGGCGATGTACTCGCTTCCAACGACTTTTTTAGCGGTAATGATATGAGCTTTGATGCGAATGTTCCTACAAAGGGTATAGATACCATCTACAATCGAATCGGGGATATCCTGGCTTACTTGTGTGTGGTGATTACCGTCTATTTTTTCATAGAGCTTATTGTGTTAATTCTGTGGAGAAAGGTAGCTGAGATACTAAAGCAGAAAAAGAAATCTTTGGATACCGCTTAAAATCCCATGAAGAATTTATGAGCCCAACAATATTGGCAGTACCAGTAAAGCGATAATATCCACTGTAAAATGGCCAATGATATTCACTACCAGGTTCCTTTTTGATGCATAAACTATCGTAAACAGGCCTCCTGCTATGAAAACAAAAACGAGATGTCCTACTCCCCAGGCCAGGTGCATGAGCGTAAAAATGATCAGGGGTATAAGACCAGCAATGAATTTTGACTTTGTAAGGCCGTAAATACGTTCAAAGGCGTATCCCCGGTAAAGTACTTCTTCCACTACACCTGCTCTGAGTGCGATCAGTATGAGGACAATTGGGGGTTGGCTGGCAAACAGCGTTGCCATTTCCTGATTGAGCTCAAGACCCGCTGCCTGAATCCCCGTGGTGATCAGGCCAAAAAGAATAAAAAGCGCAAGTCCGAAACCCAAGGCGCCAAAGACTGTTTTTAAAGTTATTTTCTTCCATCCGATAGAAGTGATCGTCTTCTTTTCTACCAGATAGATCCATAGAACGATTAATATCAGAAGCAACCAAAAGGCCACTTCTCCCGAAAACAAGTCAAGAGGCAACAGCATGAAAAGAAAGGGAAACACAAGAAATGCTATTAGTCCTATTAGTGCTTTTTTGTCCATGATTATGAATAATTTGTTCAATGGGACAAATAACCCCTGTAGTTGAACAAATTCCTCATTCAAGCGTAAATCATCACCTGAAGGGTCATAGAATTAGGACTGAGTGATCACTATTATTGTGTGTCATGGAACCATTGCTTAAACCGGGTAGACCGATATCTGCTGATTGTCTCAAAGTGGTTATTGTTTAAATGACCTATGGTTACCAGGAGCCTATGATTTGGGAGCTTTTTAATTTGGGAGATCACCTGGCGACTAACCAGGATGCTTCGGTTCAATCTGAAATATCTTCCATCAAGTATCTTTTCGAGTTCAGCGAGGTTGTACTGGGTTATCCATTTCTTATTTGATGAATCTACAAGAAATACAATTTTGGATTCACTAGTGAAATACATCACTTTGTTGAGGTCAAGATTGAGAGTGCCTTTAGGATTTTCAATTGTAATAAAGTCTTTCGGGTGGCTATCATCGACGGTTTCCACCGCCTTATGGAATAAAAATTCACCATCACTCCACCATGATTTCCAGATATGATTTCCTAAATACAGGACCACAATGAGTAAACTGAGGCCAATGGTGAGAGATAATCCTATCAGAAAATTGACTAGTATAAAGCTTGATTGGTTTATATAACTGATAATGAAGTAATAAATAACATAGACGATGGATGTTGCCAGGATGGAAGCTGCCAATAGCTCAAACGGCAGGAATCGGGTAATCCTGTCAGATTCAATTCTGGACTGCAGTATCTTCTCCAGTATAAACCTGTTCACAAACCATACCGATAGGCTTCCCCCAATGGTCAGAATGGATTGGTAAGTGAGCAACTCCCTTGGTTGGAAACTGCCTTTCTGCAGAACCATAATTATGCTGGCTAGGAGGATGACGACAAGTGCTTCCAGGTAGATTACACTGCTTTTCGGCAACACATCTGGTTTACTTTTGGCAGGATTATTAGGCACCTCTAAATGTACTTACATCTTTACACTCTCGAGGCTTAACGGACAACTTATTCTATTATTCATCGGTGATTAATGGCTGCAGCATCGTAAGCCAAAAAACTATGGGAACCTCCTCTGAAATGTCATCCACATCGATTAACCGGTATACAAGTCAACATGGGTTATGTCGGATTGATGACAATTATTTAAGGAAGAGCTTAAATATGCGATTTATGAGAACTATCTTTGTTTAAGCATTGTCTTAAATAGTATGAAAGATAGTAATCGATGTATTCGGGTTTTAGCAAACCCTGTTCAACTTCAGGACTGCAGGAATGCCCTTTCCGAGGCACAACATCCTATCAGAAATATTTCGTCCATCCTTAATCTGGCTGGTAATGAAGTTCGTCTGAAGATTATGTTCCTTCTTCAGCGGGAAGGAGAAATGTGCCCCTGTGATTTAAGCGATGTACTGGGCATGACTGTCCCGGCGATATCGCAACATCTTAAAAAGATGAAGGAGGGGAGTGTTGTGACGGATCGAAAAGTTGGTCAGACTATATTCTACTCGATGGTGGAGGACCCTCAAAGTTTAATAACCAAGGTTCTGCAACCACTAATGAACCAACCCGAAGTAAAAAGTGAATTATGAAATCATCAAAGTCTATCAACAGCAGTGCGGGAGCTGGAGTATTTGCTGCAATAGTGGCTTCCTTATGTTGCATTACCCCGGTATTGGCATTTACCTCCGGGATTAGCGGCATAGCTTCGACATTTTCCTGGATTGAACCTTTTCGCCCTTATCTTATTGGTTTTACCGTATTGGTTTTAGGGTTCGCATGGTATCAAAAACTGAAACCGAAAACTGAGAAGGAAATTGAATGTGCTTGTGATGATGAATCAAAGCCATCCTTTTGGCAGTCAAGAAGATTTTTGGGAATTGTAACCATTTTCGCAGGCCTGATGCTTGCCTTTCCCAGCTACTCCCACGTATTCTACCCCAATATTGTAAATGAGAATCCCGCCTCCACAAGCAATCCCTTTATCAAGGATGATGGATTCAGCACATTGGAGATAAATGTTGATGGAATGACATGCACAGGATGCGAGACTCACTTAGCCGCTGAGCTATCTTCTGTTGATGGAGTTAATAGTGCTGAAGTATCATATAAAGATGGAAAGGCAATCATAACTTATGATTCTGCAAGGTTATCCGGAAGAACCATTAATCAAGTAGTAGAAAATGCTGGTTATAAAGTCAAAAAATAGCCTCCAATAGAAGAGTATTATGGATAAAACAATAATTCTGAAGTCAGTCATTACCTGTCCTAAGTGTGGCCACTCGAAAGAAGAGACTATGCCGACTGATGCTTGTCAGTATTTCTATGAGTGTGAGAATTGCAAAACACTCCTGAAACCCCAAGAGGGTGATTGTTGTGTTTATTGTAGTTATGGTACAAATCCTTGTCCTCCAATACAACAGAGCGGGGATTCTTCCTGTTGCTAACTAATAATTATTTCGACGATGATTCGGCATATCGCTGATTTCTTCTTAAAGCCATATCCTTTCTACATACCCTTTTCAAGGAGTTTTGGACTGCTTATCATATTAAGTTTAATCATCCCTCTTTTTCTGATAATTTTTCAACCGTTTAAGATCAACTCATGGGAGTGTGATTCCAAGGTTTTAGTGCTAGGTGGACTGTTCATTCCTATTTACCTAACATTGGCTTTCAACTTTCACTTGCTAAGCCGCACAATGCCAACATTTTTTAATGAAAGCAAGTGGTCAATCGGAAGGGAACTGATCTGGAGTGCCTGGAATTTTATAAGCATTGTTCTTGCCACCTCTCTTTATTGGACGATTGTTCCCTTCTGCGAAGTATCAAGTATCCAATGGGGTCAGCAGTTCTTCTCCGCATTACTAATAGGGATTCTGCCTGGATCTTTTTGCATCTACTTTAATTACAGTCGGGCGCTTAGACGGAAACTTAAAAGATCAGAGAAATTGAATAAAGTCTTAAAAAAGAGGCTTAACTCATACGAATCTGAGACGGTGACTCTTAAAGGTGAGAGCAAATTGGACATTATAAGATTCTCGAGTGACTCGCTGTTATACATTCAATCTCAAGATAATTACTCCAAGGTCCTTTGGTTGAATGACGGGGAGGTCAAATCCGTATTGATTAGATCGTCATTGAAAAGTATTGAGGACCAAATATCATTACCAGATGTCGTCCGTTGTCACAGGTCGTACATAATTAATCTCAGGCGTGTTGTTTCAATAAGGGGAAATGCCCGAGAATACAGACTGCTTCTTGATACTAATGACATAACAATCCCTGTTTCAAGAGACTCCTATAAAAGTGTTGTCAGTCGAATCACCGCACTTTATGTCACGTCCGTTGCTGCCACCGGCGAAATAAGTAAATAGCGGCAAAGACAGGAAAGAGTCCCCAAATGATCAGCACTACCGGAATTGCAGTTTCAACCCATCCAATTTCACCATCGAGAATCCAGCTTTCGTTGCTCATCAGCCAACCCACTCCTATGATTAGGGAGATAATTGCACAGATTGTGAAGCATGAAATGCCCATAAAGCCGAATACATTGAGAATTGGACTTCTATTGTTGAAGTTATCTTTTTGTTCTAAGTGTTCCATGTGTCAAATAAACGCGTCACATAACAGGGGAGTTGGCGAGCCAAGCATTTTTGGGACGTTCGGGTAAATAGCGGGACGAACCGGAAATTAATCCAGCGATAATCGCTCCTCTAATCAATAACTAGAGAGGATATTTCCTGGTATGGATATTACTTTCTTAATTTAGGCCGTTTGTCAGCTCCCATTGTCCCAGCGAAATAGGGATGCTTCCGGCAGCATTAAGCTTGTCAAAGAAATCTCTTAATTCAAATTCCTGCCCCTTCAATTCCTTCAATCTGGCGTAGTTAGCCAATGCTTCTTCCAGCAGATACTTACCGGTGATATAACTGGTTCCATATCCAGGCTGACGGAGGTAAAGATGTTGTTCAAAAATCAACAGGTCCTTCTCTGTCTTCATCCATCCCCTGGGTGTATATTCGGAATGGATCATACCGGCTTCTTCCATGGTCATCTCGTTTGCATGTGCATATAGTGAGCCCAGTCCGCGTGCGGCACGTTGGGCGATCATGATATAGACAATCTCCCTGACTCTTGGATCATCTTGGTATAATCCCGCCTGCATGAACATTTCCTCCACTGCTGTGGCCGTGCCTTCATTGCGTGAATCAAAAATATTGTACAACAACGGCTCCCTCCGGATTTCACTTTGGTGGGGCTCGGTATCCATTCGGGCAAGTTCAAACCAGTGATAGAAATGGGAGTACAGTGGCCGGGGATCATAATGCAATCCAATCACGAAAAAGTTGCGTTTGTCCGGTTCAACAAAGCTTCCCATATGCGCTCTCAGGGCCGGTTCAAAGTACTCCTTGACGGTAACGATTTCTTCCTTTTCCAGGAAATTAAGAAGACTTTTAGCAGCCCGTTCCGCCATGGCTTCGAATTCCTCGGGGGTATT
>JAHEKQ010000169.1 GCA_024638265.1 Flammeovirgaceae bacterium | reverse complement strand
CAGCCATTCTCTTTCCTCAATGGGCGTTGGCAGGCGGGAGCGAAAGCTTTGCCCTTCGGGTGGACAACACCGAGGAGTTGGAGAAGATCAAAGAGGACATGCGGGAGATCATCACCTACGACCGGACCGGGGGAGACCTGAGCCGGGTGCAGTTCCGCGTCCTGCCTTCCGACGAATCCTATAATGGCAAGCGACTTGCTGACATGGCCGCCGACCGGGGTTTGCCCAACAGCCTGGAGACCGGTGTAGACCTGGCTATTGAATTACAGCTGAAAGGGGGGTTTTCTGCCATTTACCATGCGATGAGCGAGGAAGACGTGATCCGTATCATGAAGCATCCCCTCGCTATGATCGAAACCGACGGTGATCCCGTGAGTTACGGGGTGGGCTATCCGCATCCCAGGAGTTACGGTGCTTTTCCCAGGGTCCTGGCCCGTTATGTAAGGGAATTGGAAGTTCTGACCCTGGAAGAAGCGATAAGGAAAATGACCTCCATGCCCGCCGATCAATACAACCAGAAAGAGCGGGGACGAATTACCGAAGGCGCCTTTGCCGACCTGGTGGTCTTCGACCCCGAAGAAATCACAGACTTGGCCACCTATACCGACCCCCATCGGTATCCCATAGGGATTGACCATGTGCTGGTAAACGGAAAGTTCGTGATTCGTGAGGGTGCGCTAACCGGTGATCGACCCGGGGTGTGGATTAAGGGACCGGCGAGGGAACTGACAACTAACAACTAACAGGTAACAGGGAGATACTGGGGACTCTGTGGTGAATTAGTTCACTTGTTCACTAGTTTACTAGGAATGGAGCGCTTCACCATGAGCAAAACGCATTCACGCATATACGCATTCACAAAAACTTCGCCCTTCAAATGTTTAACGTGTCTCCACCCCCAAGACCTGATTTTCCTCATAGGAACTAAGACCCATAGTTGATAACTTGGTCATACCATGCTTTCCCCGGTGACCAACGATAAAAACAGCATCAACCGGATTCGCCGAAATGTCTTTGAATACCTGGTTGAACGGAATGGGAAGAAGTATAAAAGTTTTCTCCGGTATATGAGATTATTTAAATACCTCTCATTCAGTCCAAACAGGGGGAATTTCCTGGAGCTTTATTATGTGCTGATGAGGTACCTGGATGATATCGCTGATGGCGACCTCCCGGTACCTGAAGGGTATAGGGACAACGTTGAATACATTGAGTCAAAAATCCATTTTTCAACCCACCAGGATAATCCCGTGGATGATATGGATCACTTGTTTCTCCACTGTTTCCATCTTGCCGAAAGATTCAATGAAGATTTCCACGAGGAAACCCGGGATATTCTGAATTCACTACTGTTTGATGCAAAGCGCAACGCTACAGGAAAGGTATTTCCAAAGGAAGAACTGATGGAGCATTTCCACCTCATGGACATTCGTGGGACCATCAGGGCTACCTTAAAGATATTCAAGGATGACCCTTCCAATTATCTCCTCCTCGAACCACTGGGCATGGCTACAAGATTTCATTATGACCTGGAGGACTTCGAATCCGATATTGCCGCAGGGTATGTTAATATTACACTGGAAGATATTCTTGAGTTTGAAATTGATGTAAATACACTCAAGGACCGGGATTCTCCCAATGTGTACCGCTGGTTTATTAAACAGTCGCTATCAGGCCTTGAGCTGCTGAATCAACACAAGGCTAACTTGCGTTCTGCCAGGCTTTCCCTGTTAGCCAGGGCTTCATTTCCACTGGTATATGCCAATCCGGCTGAAAAATACTTTAAGAAAGTACTGAGCAAATATCACCACGACTTCCGGGCAGAGTCAGTTTGAAGTAACATTATGGCGGACAGTGGGTCAAATATTAATCTTCAGAAATGGTACCTCGATTGTATTACGGATACAGGGGAAGCGTTTATCGGCTACCTCGCCGTCTTACAATGGAAAAGCCTGAAAGTCCCCTACTCAAGTACAATATTTCTTAACGGGGATTCAAAGACCCATGTCTCTACTCGCTTGACCAAGCCCGTTCATCCTGTTGTAGATGGAAATCGAATAGGTTGGGACGATCGCGGACTTAAAATCCATGGCCAGTGGGAAAGGGATCGGCCTTCCATTGAAGCTATTCTCCATGAAAGCCCGAAAGGATACCTAAAGTGGAACTGCTTCCAACCCAGGGCGAAGGCGAATATCTCGTTCAGGGATCACAGCTATAAAGGCTACGGATACGTGGAACTGCTACAACTTACTGACCTCCCGTGGAATATTGACATGGATACGCTCCGTTGGGGCAGGTTTTGCTCGGAAACGGATAACCTTGTATGGATTCAAATCAATGGAGACACAAAACGGGAGTGGTTGTGGTATAACAACGAACAAGTAGATGAACCAATTATAGAGGATCACCGGGTGAGCATCCCCGATGTGGGCATCACCCTCGAACTCGACCAATCTGCCGTCATTGAGTCGGAGCAGAAAATATACAACACGGTCAAAAACCTGGTAAAGTACCTTCCCGGTTTTGACAAGATCATTCCCATGAGATTTCTCTATTCGGATGAAACCAAGTGGAGGAGCCGTGGAAAGCTGGTAAAAGACAACACTGCCCTCGGTGAGGGATGGGCCATTCATGAACTTGTCGATTTTAAATAATAACTGCCC
>JAHEKQ010000094.1 GCA_024638265.1 Flammeovirgaceae bacterium | reverse complement strand
GAATATATCATACAACCCGGTAATGAGAATTTTGGAAACCCGTTTCCCGGTAAGGATCATATTTTTTTTAGCAGTGGAATCACGGGAGTAGATAATATTTATGCAATTGATCGATCCACCAGAAAAAGACTGGCAATAACTGATAGTAAATATGGAGCCTACTATCCAACGGTAAGTAAAGACAATCAGGAACTCGTAATTAATGTACTGGGAGAATTGGGGATGGATATTACCAGGATCAAAATCGATCCTTCGGCATGGAAAGAATCTTCTGTATCGGGAAGCTATTCAAACCCTTTGTATGAACTTCCACTCGGACAGGAAGGACTTGAGATTCGTTCCGAAAAACTTGAGGACTCACCATCAAAGGAACGAATATATGGTCCTATGAGGGGAATACTTAATATTCATTCCTGGGGACCCTTTGTCAGCTCCTCTAATACAAACTTTGATATCGGTGTGTTCTCGAGGGATATAATGAGCACAACATCACTATTTCTCGGATATAACTACGATATTCAGGAAGGCACCGGTAATTATGGTGGAAGGATAAGTTACCAAAGATTTCTCCCCGTAGTAGATCTTGCCGTCACGAGGGGAAACAGGAAGCGAGAAGCACTGACGAGGTTTCTTTTTGAGAATCCTGAGTACCCTGGAAATGTTGATTCTGCATTTGTAAGAAACCTATCGACCCAATATACCTGGAATGAAAATAAGTTAGACATTGGAGTAAGACTACCTTTGGTTTTAACCCGGTCCAAATACCTTACCTCCATGGAGTTGGGGTATGAGTATTCCCGGACCCGTGTCGATGCCTATAGTTACGAAAATGATTCGATTCAATCCGGTGATGACAGAAGACTCTATTCTATCCTTACCAACGGCGAATTGAATACCAATACATTCAATTTATTCATTTTCAATACCCTTAAGATGAGCAGGAGGGATGTAAAACCCAGGTTCGGCCAATTTTTATCGATAGAATCAACAGGTAGTTTCGGTGGAGATTTTGTGGCCGGGCAGACTGCGATACGTACCCGCTGGTATCTTCCGGGAATTGGAAAACACCATTCACTTAATGCTTTCTGGTCATACCAGAATAGGAATATTACCCTCGAGGAAGACAACTATTTCCTCCGCAACAGGGTAGAGCTTCCACGGGGTGTTTCAGTATCGACATTCCAGAATTTCTACAGTATGGGGGTCAATTATGAGTTGCCCGTACTATATCCCGATCTTCACCTTGGACCAATTCTTTATATCAAGAGACTGAGGTTAAATGGATTTTTCGATTACGCCTATGGTGTTACAGATATTCCGAGCAGAAACGTGCTCTCATCAAATGAATACTATTCCACTGGGGCAGAGCTTCGGATTGATTTTAATGCAGCAAGACTCTTACCCGAAGTGAATATGGGAATTCGTTATGCTTACGATCTTAGAAATAACAATCCAACAATCGAGATTATTTTTCCGACGATAACTTTCTGAGAGGAATAAATTTTTGACTATAGACATTTTAAAAGCTATTTTTGCGCCCTAACGATTAGATAAATATGGCTGAAATAATCAGAATGCCTAAGATGAGCGATACCATGGAAGAAGGGGTAATCGCGCAGTGGTTAATGAAAGTGGGGGATGAAGTTAAATCGGGTGACATTTTAGCGGAAGTGGAAACTGACAAGGCAACCATGGAGCTGGAATCTTACTTTGATGGTGTACTACTTCATATAGGCGTTTCTGAACAGGAAGCAGTTCCTGTGGACGGCATAATTGCAGTAATTGGAGAAAAAGGTGAGGATGTTGATTCTATCCTGAAAAACGCCAACGGATCAGCGAAGGAGGAAAAAACTGTGGAAAAAGCCGAATCACCAAAACCTAAATCTGAAAAGAAAGAAGTAGATACATCCGATATTAATGCTACCCTCATTACTATGCCCAAAATGAGTGATACGATGGAAGAGGGAACCATTGCGTCATGGCTTAAGAAGGAAGGTGATGAAGTAAGCTCCGGAGAAGTAATCGCCGAAATTGAGACTGATAAAGCCACCATGGAGTTCGAATCCTATTGGGATGGAACCCTGTTGTATATCGGGCCCAAAGAGGGGGACGCAGTTCGCGTGGATGGTGTACTTGCAGTCATTGGAGAAAAAGGTGCCGATTTTCAAGCGCTTCTGGATGCTCATGAGAATTCAGAAAATGGTGAAGAGGGAGTGGAAGACGAACCGCTCAAAAGCGAACCAAAGGCCGAAGCCACACCAAGTAAAACCACAAAGGAAGCTCAGGCCGTCACTTCCAGCTCTCCCGATAATGGCAGGATAAAAGCATCTCCTTTGGCAAAGAAAATGGCAGAGGAGCTCGGATATGACCTTTCAAAGATCAAGGGATCCGGAGATGCGGGTAGAATTATCAAGAGGGACGTAGAATCCTACACTCCCTCGGCAGAAGCTCCTGTTGCGGCAGCACCTGATTCTTCGGCTCCAGTTCATTTGCCCCAGGTGGTTGGGGAGGAGACTTTCACTGAAGAGAACCTTAGCCAGATGAGAAAGACGATTGCTAAACGTCTTTCAGAGAGCAAATTCTCAGCTCCACATTTCTACCTCACCATGGAGATCAATATGGATAATGTGATCGCAGCACGTAAGTCCATGAACGAGATCGCCCCGGTGAAAATTTCTTTCAATGATATAATCATTAAGGCGGCAGCAACAGCAATCAGAAGACATCCCAATGTAAATGTTTCATGGTTGGGCGATAAAATCAGGAAGAATAGCCACATCCACATTGGAGTGGCCGTTGCAATACCAGAAGGACTGATCGTACCGGTGGTGAGGTTTGCCGATAACAAAACCGTATCACATATATCTGCTGAGGTTAAGGACCTCGCTGGGAAAGCTGCTAATAAGCAACTTCAGCCTGAAGACTGGGAGGGAAGTACCTTTACCATATCCAACCTCGGGATGTACGGTATAGAGGAGTTCACGGCGATAATTAATCCACCCGATTCATGCATTATGGCCGTTGGTGGAATCAAACAGGCCCCTGTTGTAAAAGACGGACAGGTAGTACCTGGAAATGTAATGAAAGTTACCCTGTCCTGTGATCACAGGGCCGTTGATGGTGCCGTAGGATCTGAATTCCTGCAGACATTCAAATCGCTTCTTGAGGATCCAGTAAGAATCCTCATATGATGAAAATACACGCTACCACAGTACTGGCAGTAAAGCACAAGGGAAAAGTTGCTATTGCTGCTGATGGACAGGCTACCATGAACAACACCGTTGCCAAGAGTAATGTTAAAAAGCTGCGGATACTTCAGGATGGAAAGATATTGACCGGATTTGCAGGGTCTACAGCCGATGCTTTTACTCTGCTAGAGCGTTTTGATGAAAAACTGGGCTCTTACAGTGGTAACCTCAAAAGGGCAGCAATTGAATTAGCCAAAGACTGGCGAACTGACCGGTACTTACAAAAGCTCGAGGCAATGCTAATAGCAGCTTCCAAAGATGAGCTGTTAATCATTTCGGGGACTGGTGACGTATTGGAGCCAGATGAAGATGTGGCGGCTATAGGTTCGGGTAGTATGTACGCCCAATCGGCGGCGTTGGCTTTGAAACGACATTCCCCCGATATGTCAGCCGAAGAAATAGTACGCGAAAGCATGAAGATAGCGGCTGATATCTGTATCTATACCAATCATAATATCGTTCTTGAATCCCTGTGATCACTATTTATCATAATAACAGGTGCCGGAAAAGCAGGGAGACATTAAAATTACTTGAGGAGAATGGTATTGAACCTCAGGTGGTTGAATATTTGAAATCACCGTTATCTGCAGAGCAAATAAAATCCCTTTCAGAAAAATTGGATGTTAAGCCATCAGAGATGGTACGGAAAGGTGAGATTGAATATAAGGAATACCTAAAGGGAAAAGACCTCTCGGATGACGAATGGTTTGAGATTATAGCCAGCCATCCAAAAGTCCTGGAGAGACCAATTGTTGTGAAAGGAGAGAAGGCAGTAATTGGAAGACCACCCGAAAACGTGCTGAAGCTTATTTAGTACTTGGGTACATCCGGATCGATCTCATCCGACCAGGCTAGTATTCCTCCTTCTAGATTATAGAGGTTATCAAACTGGTGCATCTGTTCGAGCAGCACAATCACATTAGCAGAACGGCGACCACTTCGACAATAAATGATTACTTGTTTATCCTTAGAGATTTTATCTACTTTCTCGACTACCTCACCCATGGGAATCAGTTCACCTCCAATGTTGGCCATCTCGTTTTCCCAGGTTTCCCTGACATCAATTAATTGTATATCGGCCTTTTCATCGATAAGCTTTTTCAGATCAGTAACGTTTATCTCTTTCATGTTTATTATATATTATTTTACAAAGCTAATTTCTTTATCAGGAATATCCATAGGCCTGTAAGAATACCGTGAACTTTACACTCTTCTCACAATTTCATGAGCTATTGATAAGGAGGATGTAGCCGCTGGAGAAGGGGCATTGCATACGTGCATCTGTCGTTCATTTTGTTCTATATAGAAGTCATCGAGAAGGCCACCGGTACGGTCACATGCCTGAGCTCTTACGCCCGATCCTCCTGGTACCAGATCTTCTGATTTTATTTCAGGAACGAGTTGCTGGAGCGCTTTCGTAAAGGCTGATTTGGAATATGATCTATACATTTCCCCGAGTCCCGTAGACCAGTATTTAAGTGCAACTTTAATGAATCCGGGCCATGAAAGTGTATCTGCTAGTTCTTTTATGTTAAAGTCTTTCTTTAAGTACCCCTCTTTCTTAAATGCCAGGACTGCATTTGGACCGGCCTCAACTCCACCTCCTATCATTCTTGTGAAGTGCACTCCCAGGAAGGGAAAATTGGGATTAGGGACAGGGTAAATCAGATTTCTGATGAGGTATTCTTTCTCAGGCACAAGTTTATAATATTCACCCCTGAATGGAATAACTCTTATATCCCTTTTATTCAATCCAATTCGAGATATGTAATCAGAATACAGACCAGCACAATTGATGATGTAGGAGGTGTGAAAAGTAGACCTCTCTGACTCAACGGTAATTGAATTCTGATTTTGAAAAATGCCTGTTACCTTCTGGTTATATTGGATAGTTCCACCATTGTTTTGGAAAACCTCAGCATATTTATTGGCAACCTGTTTATAATCTATTATTCCTGTTTGCGGAACATATATCCCAGCAACACCAGCAACATGCGGCTCATATTCGGTGATCTCTTCCTTCCGTAATTCTTTAATACCATTCAGGCCGTTTTCCGCTCCCCTCTCCTTTAGTGTATTCAAGTATGGAATTTCAGAATTATTAACAGCAACGACCAGTTTCCCGGTGATTTCGTAAGGGACATTGTATTGTTCACAGAAGTCCAGTAACATTTTATATCCCCCGATGCAATTTTTTGCTTTAAGGGAACCTGGTTTATAGTATAGTCCGGAATGGATAACACCACTGTTATGTCCAGTCTGATGTTGCGCTACACCCATTTCTTTTTCGAGAACTAATATTTTTTTTTGAGGATACTTGTCCTGTAACTTAACTGCTGTAGCAAGCCCTACAATTCCACCCCCTATAATTAAAAAGTCTGCCATATTAGTCTGTGCAAAAATAGACCTTGTACCGGGAGTTGCCAACGATCTACATGGTTCTCAGTAAAAAAATCGCGATATTTATATCTATGCGCAAAATCGTTTTTGTGTTAATATTCATGATAGCCTGGGCTTCGAATGCGTCAGCACAGGAGCACTATCATAAATTGGATTATTACCTGTACCTCTTTGCCAAGAATATTCAATGGCCCGATTCCCTTGAAACCGATAATTTTGTTATTGGGGTTCTCGGTGAGACCGATGCCAACAGTCACTTGTTTGATTTGGCTGAGCACCAAGAGATCAGAGGGTTGAAAATTAAAGTAAAGGAATTTCAATCTCCTTCCGACATAGATTTTTGCCACCTGCTTTTCATTCCTGATGCGCTTTCGGATAAAATTCCACAGGCGATGAAATTAATGTCACTTAATACCTTATTGATCACGGAAACACCTGGACAGGCGGTATTGGGAAGTGGGATCAATATTGAGTGGATGAAGCATTATGAGAAGATCCACTATGAAATAAATAAGGCTGCCTTCCGGAAAGCCGGATTAAAAATCAACCCTGAATTATTAGCATCGTCAGCGTACAAATAGAAAAAGGGGCTCGTTTGCCCCTTTTTTTTTACCTAAACCTAAACGTATGAAGATGTGTATCTACACTGTCATTAACGAAGACCGATACAAAATGTTTTACATTCTGACGAATGGAAATTTTGACTGATAAATGGTATATCAGTTAGCTTTCTCTTTCAACTTCGCTTCAAATGCCTTCCTGAATTTCTCCAGTTTCGGACGAATTATAAATTGGCAATAGGGTTGCCATGCATTTTGAGTGTAGTAATCCTGGTGGTATTCTTCTGCCACGTAAAATGCAGATGCTTCGGTTATTTCAGTAACAATGGGGTCACGGTATGCCCCGGATTTTTCCAACTCTTCCCTGTAGAATTCTGCAGTTTGACTTTGTTCATCAGAGTGATAGAAAACAGCAGACCGGTATTGGGGTCCGACGTCATTGCCCTGTCTGTTTAAGGTCGTTGGGTCGTGGGTCATCCAGAAAATTTCAAGAATCTCTTTATAGCTAATCACCTTTGGATCGAAGTCCAACTGGATTACCTCGACATGCCCGGATCTGCCGGATGTAACATCCCTGTAGCTTGGATTCTTGATGTGCCCTCCCATATATCCTGACTTCACATTATATATTCCATCTACTTCTTCAAAGACAGCCTCCACACACCAGAAGCATCCTCCACCAAGTGTAGCTTTTTCAAGATTTTCTTGTCCCATGGCCATTGATATTGTTGAAATAATTAGCGCGCTTAAGATAAGTGTTCTCATCTGTTGATCAATTTAAAATCTTTAACAACGCCCGGCCTAAAATGATTGCAAATCGTTGATAAAAATCAAAAAACTGTTTTATAATGATCAATTTTGGAAAAATAATTACCAAAGATTGAAACCTATCCGCACAAAATTCAGTCTATACTAATAGGTCATTTAATCAAAACTCAAAATAACATGAAAAGGTTAACTCTATTTGTGTCTGCTTTGGCAGTCGCCCTCTGCTCTTTCGCTTCCAACGGCGACAAATCAATTAAGGAAAGAAGCGATTCGCAATCAAAAATTGCAATTATTCAAGGTAAGGAAGTTATGAAACTTGTATACCTGAATGAGCAATCCAACAGGGTTCTCATCAAGGTATATGATGAAGAGGGACATAAACTCGTAAGTACCGGTGTACGAAGCAAAGATGGCTTTATACAACCATTCAATTTCTCTGAAGTTGATGAGGGTAATTACACTTTTGAAATTACTGATGATTCAGGAACAATTATTGAAAATGTAACCCTTGACCGAAGTGAGGTAAGCATTTCCACGGTCTACAAAATTAAGGATACCCAGAAATTCAGAGTCAATGTATTGGCTGAGAATGATGACGTGGAAATCAGGATAATGGATGAAGATATGAATATCCTTCATCGCGATAGTTTCAACGAAGCTGATTCTTTCTCAAGGGTATATGACCTTGCAAGCTATAAGGGCAAAGGACTTTACATTACAGTGAAATCTGGCAAAGACGAGGATACTCATTACTCTGAAGGGAGCTGATTTCTGATTGAAACAAAGTATGAAGGGCAATCAGAATTGATTGCCCTTTATTTGTTCCAAGCGTTTGATGATTTTACCGGATCTGCTCTTAAATCCAGGACTTCCGTATTCATAAAGGTCGAGAAGAGTTTGCCTGAGTTCTTCACCCAATTCTGGATAAACTTTTATCTGGTTATATATCACGGTCATTGCAAAGACTCTTGCAGCAACCTTTTCAGTTTCTCTCCCCACAATTGAATAGCATACATCAAGGACCCGTGTTATAAGTTCCACAGGGATTTCAACATATTGAAGGGATCGTAGGATATTTCTTTTGATACTATCTTTTTGGGTGGTTTCAAGTTTATCCAGCATGTCATTTAACCACTGGTCAGCGATGGTCGGGGATTGCTCAATTACGTAGGTCATAGCCCACCAGTATCTTTCATCCACACCTTTTGTCATTGATTCTTTCATCAGCGCGTGAAATCTGTGGGGCTGATTAAGCAATTCCTCAATAAGTAGATTCTTCTCCCGGTTGGTCCTCGGTGGCCTTAAGTCCAAGCTTTGTTACTGTTTAAATAAGATTTAACTTCGAAACTACAGCAAACTAATGTAATTATTCTGACGTTAAATTAACCAATGAGACTCTTGCTGATTGCATTAATCCCAATGATTTCGGTTTATCTGCCTGTTTACGGTCAAGCAGAAGATCCGGAAGAACCGTTACTGCTGAAAACCATATACTTTGGTGGAGGTAGCTATTACATTAGTGATGACCAGGTCGTGGGGATAAAGAATTTTTTTGAAGGCATTGAGAACATTGAAAACTTCGAGATTACTATATCAGGTCATACGGATAACATAGGAGGTAAGGAATATAATGAGTGGTTATCACTCATGAGGTCTATGTCGGTAAAAAGAGAAATTCTTCAACTTGAGATTCCGGAAGAACTCGTTCACATACGCGAGTTCGGACAGGATAATCCTCTTTACGATAATCGCCGCTGGGAAGGAAAGTTGAGAAACCGTAGAGTTGATATTATCCTTACTCCCATAGTCTTCTAGCTGATCTTGGAAGCGCTGGAAATATTCCTGGTGATTGGTGGCATTCTCCTTATGATTGTGGGAATCATTGGCTGCTTTCTTCCAATAATTCCCGGTCCTCCACTCAACTACATGGCACTTTTGCTACTTCAACTTTCCGACACACCACCTTTCAGCCTGGATTTCATGTTATTCTGGTTACTGATTGCTATTGTGGTTACGGTGTTAGATTACGTTATTCCAATAATTGGTACGAAAAAATTAGGGGGAAGCAAATGGGGAATTATTGGGAGTGCTGTCGGACTGATCCTTGGTGTAATATTCCTTCAGGTGATAGGAATTATTGTCGGGCCTGCTATTGGAGCTTATGTTGGTGAATTATTGGGTGGAAAATCAGGGGACAAAGCCGTTAAAGCGGCCCTTGGCTCCTTTCTTGGTTTTATTGCCGGAACTTTTATAAAATTGATTTCATCTTTAATAATGAGCTATTATTTTGTCGTTGGCATAATCAAACTGATATGAAAAAATATTCGCTCATTCTCTTCCTGTTTTTTGTAAGCTTTCCCCTGATCTCACAGGTTCCAAAACCTTCTGAAGTCTTCGGTTTTGAACCGGGAGATGACTATAAACTTGCCAAATATGGACAGATGCTGGAGTATTTCACGAAGCTGGCCGATGCGTCTCCCCGGGTTAAGTTGGAGGAGATTGGCAAGACCGTCCTCGGCAAACCAATGATAACTTTGGTGATTTCTTCCGAGGAGAATCTAAATAATATTAATAAGTACCGCGATATAAGTGAAAAGCTCGCCAATGCTGAGATAGACAGGGCTACTGCAATTACATATTCCAATGAGGGGAAATCAATTATTTGGGTGGACGGTGGCTTGCACGCCACTGAAGTGGCCGGAGCACAGATGACTCCTGCACTTGCATACCGGGTAGTCACGGAGGAATCTGAGGAAATGAAGAATATCCGGGAGAATGTAATTCTTGTACTCATGCCTGTAATGAATCCGGACGGCTTGGATATAGTGGCAGATTGGTACAATCGTAACCTGGGAACTCCTTTCGAGACATCCCGCCCACCATGGTTATACCATCACTATATAGGCCACGACAACAACCGCGACTGGTTTATGAATAATATGCCTGAGAGCTACCATGTGAATGATGCTATTTACCGGAAATGGTTCCCCCAGGTCGTTTATAATCATCATCAGACCTCCCCGGCATGGGCAAGGATATTTATTCCCCCATTTGCTAATCCGGTAAACCCCAGGATTCACCCCGGAGTGACCACCGCCACCAACCTTATCGGCACCGTGATGGCCAATCGATTTGCGATGAAAAAAATGCCCGGTGTTGTTTCCCAATACACATATTCAATGTGGTGGAATGGAGGAATGCGAACCGTACCTTATTATCATAATATGGTGGGTATTCTTTCAGAAACTGCACATGCTACTCCAACACCACGTTATTATGACCCTGAAAAAAGACCTTCAAGGATCGGGGGACGAAGGGGTGGAATGGTCTCAGATGGGACCCAGATTTTTTATCCCTATCCGTGGAAGGGCGGTGATTCACGCTTTAAAGACCCCGTCAATTATATGATTACTGGAACAATGGCCGTACTGGACTATGCAGCAGATCGCAAACAGGAGTATCTCATGAATATTTATGACATGGGGAGAGATGCCATTGAGGGAGTTCACCTTGGGGAGAACTACAGTTATATTCTATCGGCAGACCAGGCGGAATATGACGAGGTAATCAACCTGGTTAACACATTAATAAGGGGTGGGATCAAGGTT
>JAHEKQ010000093.1 GCA_024638265.1 Flammeovirgaceae bacterium | reverse complement strand
TATAGGCTCCGTAGCTTTCGCCCATATCGCAGTTGATGTCGATGAGGTGGGTCATGAGGGAATTTAGTGAATTTTTTGGTAGAGCCTGCCTTAGCTATATCCTTCACTTCGTTTCGGATATAAAAGAAAGCTTCGGCAGGTAAAAGGGTGGTGGTTTTAGTTATCTCTTTCTCTCCTTCTCCTGATATGGTTTCTCATGGCTAAGAACATGGCTATTGCCAGGAGGGAGGCTGCAACAACGCGCATCCAGAAACCAACATCAAACGCTCCCCAGGAAGCGATTACATTGAATACAATGAGTAGAAGGGATCCTGAGAGTATTACTTTATAGCCAATGATTTTCATGGAGCTTTTAAACTACAAACTCAAAAGACCAATCTCAAATTTATGTGAAACCGACCGAACTATTTTTACCCAGCGGAACTGCTGAACCGCTGAACTCCTACCAATACGCTCCAAAAATGATCATCATCTCATTGACACTGAGAAGACCGAATTCAAGGGCACGGTCGGTGGTATTGTTGTAGGTGGCTTCAGCGCGTAGGCCTTCTCCGGCATTAAGGACAATTGGGGGATCATATTCCAAAAGAGGCGGATGCTCCCAGTCTTTGCTGAAGTAGACGAGCTCACCATCTCTGGGTCCGCCCACGATGTAGATCCTGAATTCAGTATTGTATTGATGGGCATGAGAGGAAAGGAGAAAAATATTTCTCGTTTCGTTAAAGGTCCAGGAGCGTTCCAGAGTGGTCACTTTGCCAGCAGGCAGGGAAAAGGTAGTATTGCTCAGGAAAATATTCTTTGCAATATGCTGTACCTCAGAGGGGTCTACCGTGTGAAGGTTCACCGATACTTCTCCTTGTTTCATATCAGGAGAGTAGTTTACATAATGACTATTGATATCCAGTCCGTGGTTCGCCGGTAATTTCAAGGCAACACCATCCGGGAATGTATAATCCGTATTCCTGGTTTGAGTACCCCAGACAAATCTTTGGTTGGCAATGGATTGAGCGGTGGAGTACACGAGGAACCCATTTTCATTCCTGATATCCCTGAATGTCTCAGGATCTGGTGTATCACCCTGTGGATAATCATATAGGATCAGGTGGTGGCTACCCTCCCTCATCGTACTCTCAAACCGGGTCACATAAATCTCTTCAGGATTTTCCAATGGCCTGTAATACCAGAATTCCCGTTCGAAATCTGCTGCAATGTCAAACGGGCCCAGGTTGAGCTGCATACCAGATGCCGGGGGCGCCAGCGGTTGATAATCTCCGGTAGGTATCTCAAATCGATCTTCATCCTCCAGGAGATTTGATTCTGCCACAACTCCGTCCTCCGGAGCACCGGATAATATCCAGGTCCGGATATATTCCAACTCGCCATATGTGAGAGCGGGACCACCCAATGGCATTAATTCCCCATATTCCGCGTGGTCGGCATAATAATGTTCGTAGTCCGGATAATTGATCTTCTCCCAGAGGAAACTGTTGTACAGGCTTTCCAGTCCCTTGGTACCAACAAGTTCAAGCCCATCTGCTTTGGCAGCTGCATTATTCGGCTCCCGGTCTACCAACTGCCCGTAGGCCACGTCCTTTGTCAGCACCAGGTTACTCTGGTTGGCAAAACTGGTCCCTGCTGTATGACAAGCCACACAATTTGGCTCCAGAATTTCTTCCTGAATAATCTCCCAGGAACTCCTTTCTGCTATTTCTGTAGATCCACAGGAAACGATGAGAAAAGACACTATGACCAAAAGAAAGATCTTATGCATTTTGTAAAGTTAATAAATAACGTCATTCTCCATACTTCCTACTTCCTGCCTCCTGCCTCCTGACTCCTGCCTCTTGCTTCTTGCCTCCTGCTTCCTGCCTCCTGCCTCCTGCCTCCTGCCTCCTGCCTCCTGCCTCCTGCCTCTTGCTTCTTGCCTCCTGCTTCCTGCCTCCTGCTTCCTGCCTCCTGCCTCCTGCCTCCTGCTACCCCATATCCTCCCGATGATTATTTATAAACGTCGTAACCCTCTCCTCTACATCCTCCCGGTCATTCCAGTACTCCCGGCTGCTCACCGAGAAAACCTTCCAGTCCTTGCTGCTGAAGGTAAATGGTTCGTATACGTGGGAATGCTTAATCCCTGGACTCTGAAAATAGAGATCATCGTCGGTCCGCAGAATCCCGATGTACTGGTTCTTTTCCTTTATGGTCAGGTCGGCAAATGGCATGTCCCTTTCAAGGCTGATCTTTTCAAATCTCTCTGAGCTCCATTCCCTGAGCTTGTCGGAAAGGTACCATCCTTCCTTATGTTTTTCTTTTCTAATCCGGGGTTCAAACCTTTTTTCTGAGACCTCCTGGCAATACTCCAGGTAATCGCGTAACATCCTGGGTCCCGGATTCTTGCTTTCGTCCACTTTTAACTGCTGTGGTGAAATACTTGTGACCAGGTAGATTTTTTCTATGGCCCGTGTTATGGCAACATTCAGTCTGTTTTCACCAAATTCAGCGTTCAGGCTGCCAAATTGCATGGACATCCTGCCGGATTGGTCTGGGGCATAGGCAACGGAGAATATGATCACCTCTCGTTCATCACCCTGTACGTTTTCAATATTTTTCACAAAGAGGCTGGGAGGGAAGCTCCTTTTTTCTTTCATCGCATTTTCATCCAATAAATCCTGAATGAGTTCCTGCTGGTGGAGGTTGAAGGTGACTACCCCAATTTTCTTGTCAGGGTCCTGGGATAGGAGGGAATTAATGATCTCAACTACCTTATGAGCTTCTGCATGGTTGGTATTTTTTTCCCAGGTTCCATCCACCTTAACGTAGTAGATGGCCGGTTCACCCTGATTGAGTATCCCGCGGTCGGGTAGAAGAGTGAGGTTTCCATCATAGAAGCGCTGGTTGGAGAAATCGATAAGGTCGAGGCTCTGACTTCGGTAATGGCCCTGGAGAGATACTTGCATCAGGTGGCGGTCGGCCAGGTCGAGCACGGAACTTATTTCCAGGACGGGATCGTCATCCAGGTCTTCCTCATAGCGGGCCTGGTAAAGGTCGTTAGGTCTCAACTGCTTATCATCTCCTGCAATGACCAGTTGCTTTCCTCGATACATGGAGGGAATTCCCTGTTCCACAAAACACTGAGAAGCTTCGTCAAATATGACGAGGTCAAACATGTTAATCATTGGAAAAATAGCTGAGACGGACTCCGGAGAAGCCATCCAGCAGGGAATGAGGTCAAATAATTCCTCACTGTAGTTATCGATGAGCTTTCTAAGGGGCCATATCCTTCGTTTCTTATTGACCTGGTGGTCAATATCGCGGTAGGTGACCCGGTTGTTCAGGCGATTATACTCTACTCCCTTGTATGTTCTTTCCTTAGCTTTTAACAGTAGTATATCATTGCTGATCTTGAGTTTTTCCTTGACTGCATTCTGCAAATCTGCCTCCTGCTTGCGGAATTTCATAGAGGACACTGTGCGGAGAACCGGGTATTTTGTTTCGATATGATTGATCCAGGCAATCCTGATACTGTTGTCAAATACTTCGACGATTTTATCAACGTCATCTCCCTGAGCCAGGTCGATGGCTTCATTCATGACTTTTATTTCATGTTCCGGAAGTTCGGCACTCAGCGTGTCGAATTCACAGAGGGCATCGAAATCCTTTTTCAGTGCTTTTAGATATCTATTGGAGAGGTCGGGATTGTTGAGAAGGTTGGATATTTGGGTTTTGGAAAAATAGAGTTCCCAGATATTTCTCCTTTGTGGGATCTCATGAATGACCTGGAACAGTTCTTCGAGTTTGGTATTCAGCGAATCATAATCAAGTTTATTGGTGTTGAAATAATCGTAAAACTGTCTCATTGAGGTAAAGATCATCTTTGCCCTGAGTGCTTGCTTTATTACGTGAAACCAGTTCTGCAACTCCACTTTTTCATAAGAATTGGGAAGGTTGCCAATCCATTTGACCTCCCGTAATTTTGAGAGATTGTGTTCCAGGTTAAGCCGGTTATCCACCATTTCCACCAGCACACTTCTTCCCTCTCGGTTGAATTTGAGGCCGTTTTTGGAGAGAACTCTTTTGAGTAGTTTCCGGTCATTTGAGAACAGTCTCCAACGTATCAATCCCAGCCATCTTTTCCTCTTTGCCAACCATCGGTCCAGCGCTTCCTGGAAGTCCCCCATTTCTTCAGAAGAGACGGTAGTTTCCGGGCCATGACCTTTATAACACTCCATTAAAACCCGTTCATTATTGCTGAGCCACAACAGGTCTGTATCCTTGTCGTGGTAATTCAACATGCTGAGAAATTGATTAAAGGAGGTCTCGTCTTTAAGGATGTTAAGCATTTCAATCACCTTCGCCCTGCGGGTGATGATCATTTCAGCGTCCTCAACTGATAGGGGATGTTCCAGGATTTCATTGGTGCGCGATTTGATCTTTTCCTGGAACACCGGAATCTCAAGAAGAATTTCTTCCATCTTCTTTAGCTCGGTAACACCGAAGCCCTTGAAGGATTTTCTTTCGAGGAGGGGATAATTGGACTTATTGAATCTCTTGCCATAGGTGGCATATTCTCTCAAATGTTGCCTTACCTCTTCGATATTCTCGAAATGAAAGTGATTATATTCTCTTCTCAGGGAAAATACCGGGCGGGAAGAATCACTGGTCATATACAATTCCTTTATCGAGATCCCGCATTCGGATGTGTCATAGAGGGCCTGTTTGAATTCCTCCATTTCCTCTACGATCTGGTCGATCTTCCTGCTGGTTTGGAGAAATTGCCTCTCAAGTTGGATAAAATCCAGGCTGTTATTCTGGTGCTCGTACTCAGGGATCATTCTGATCTGCCGGGCTATTTTTTCATAGATCGTTTTCCGATCGTTGGAGAAATCATGGACCAGTCCAATGAAGTCACCCATAAACTTGTCTGACATTCGTTGGTAGACCACATCCAGGGCTGCTCTTTTCTGACAGACGACCAGTACGTTTTTATCCCTTGCAACAAAGTCTGATATCAGGTTACATATAAGCTGTGATTTTCCGGTACCGGGAGGTCCCTGTACAACGATGGAATATCCTTTTTTAACCGCTTTCAGTGCATTTTCCTGGTAGGCATCGAGTTTGAACGGGGTAAAGGTCTTTTCCTCGCTTATCTGACCCAGGAAATAGTAGGGTGAATGATTTTTTTCATCCTCTGACAATGACCGGTCTTCGAAAAATTCATCCAGGTCCTTAAAGGACGTTATTTCAGAAAGGATGTTGTAGTCCTGAACGAGGTTGCTGCCACTTTGGGGAAAAATCCCGAGTACGGCTTCGGGAAATAGCTTAAGCTCACCGGGTTTTTCATTTTTCTCAAAATCCTCCTTTTTGAATTCATCAAAGGATTTTAATTCATCCATGAAATTATCCCTGTTGAAATTGATCTCTACATTACTGTCACTGAATAACTGGTATAGTGAAGTCCTGTAAACAGTCATGTCCGGATCCAGCTCCTCAAGATTTTGATAGAGCATATCATCATCGATCTTTACCTGGTTGAAATGTCCGTAAGCGAGAAGAAAAGATTTGTTCAGTTTGATCTCTTCGTCTTTTCGGGGTTGAAGATCCCATTTGCCATTTTTCAACTCAAGGCTTACCGGGATATAGGTCAGTGCACATCTTACCTGGGTCCCGTCAGAAAACTTACCCCTGATAAAGGGCCAGCCTACATACAGATCTCTGGACCCTCTTTCTTCGAAAATAAACTGGTCCCAGCGCTTAATTCTCTTCAGCCGACGGCTCAGCACATTCACATCGTCATCGCGTGCATCCATTTCATCACAGAGTACACTACTTTTTCCTGCCACCAGTTTTTCAACCATTTTAAAAGATCCCTCATCATTCAGGTGATGAAAGGAATGGAGGTCAATAGTCTGTGCAGATAGGCGCAACATTAACACCGAACGGTTTTTCCCGGTCAGGTTGGTAAGGCGTTTACTGTATGCTTTGAGAAGTTCCTTCATCGAAGATAAGGAGACAATTTATCGAATTTCCCCGTGCTGATCACAGGTAATTGAAGGAGATCTTTTTTTCTGAGTGAATCTCCATGCTGCGACCGGTATGCTAGGATCATTTTTGCCTCACGGTAAGTAAGATAAGGGTGTTTAGCTAAATTTTCCAATTGGGCTGAATCGAGGTCGATAGTACGCGGTTCGAAATCACGACTTATGTAAAACTTCTTTATTATGGAAGCTACCACCACACTGTCGAGACCATAGACTTCATAAAGCTGATCCATGCGTACATAACCTCCAAGAAGGTCGCGATATTTTACTATGCGCGCCGATAATTTAGGTCCAATTCCATAAATCTTTTTAAACTCGACGCTGTCTGCGAGATTGACATCCCTCAACACCTGAGATTTTCTTTCCGGGATTTGCTTTTTTTCATGTACGATATAAGGTTTTAGGATTCCCAGCAGACTGTCATTCATGCCATAAAGTTTTGTGAGGTCTGCTGCGTTATTGATTCTTCCCCCGGCTTTCCGGTACCCGGTCCATGATTTGATCAGTTTCGTGGGGAGGCCCCTTGATTTCAGCCACTCACTGCCAACAGTATCGGGCCTGAATGGAGCCAGTGGTTCATCTACAGACTTTTGAGGGAATTCAACTATTCGCGATTGAAGCAATTTGGTAAGGCTATCGAGTGCCCTTCTATCGATTTGATAACTGGTGGGATGTTGGAGGAATTTTTCAGAAACGGCAAGGTGAGCAATGAAAGCTATTAATAATGTGGGCATTAGCAGCATCATTGCCCTCATTTCGACCTTAGAAAATCCAAAATAATTTCGCAGGAATATCTTAAACTTTTTCATGTTCCAAACCTTAAATAATATGTACAGGGATAGAAATTAAAGAGAATTCCCGGATCGGTAGGATAGATTATTCCATTGATCTATTATTTTTGCGGGGCATGGAATCAGTAGCAGAGAATTTTAAGTCACTAACCATTTCACACGACCACGCTCCCCTGGAAATCAGGGAAAAGGTCATGTTGGGAGAGGAGCAGATCCGGATGCTTCTAAAGGTCTTTAAAGATGACCTGGGAGCAACTGATGCACTGATACTTTCCACCTGTAACCGGACAGAAATTTACTACAGTCACACAGAGGACCTCACAGAACAAATCCAGAAATTCCTCTCTGTTGTTCTACTCGATACCAACCTCCCCAAAGATCATTTTTTAAAGAGGATGGATCATCACGAAAATATTTCGAGGATCTTCGAAGTTGCCATAGGATTGCAGAGCCAGGTGATTGGAGATATGCAGATCTCCAACCAGGTGAAGAAGGCTTACCAGTGGAGCGCTGATGAGCAGATGGCCGGTCCTATCCTACACCGCTTAATGCACACGATCTTTTATACGAATAAAAGAGTGGTCCAGGAAACTTCTTTTCGTGATGGCTCCGCTTCAGTATCCTATGCGTCCAAAGAATTGGCAGAAGATATTGCCACGCAATTATCCAACCCGGTCATATTGGTGGTTGGTACGGGAGAAATAGGACGCGACCTATGTGATAATCTTTCGGGCTCTGCACATAGGGTGGTAGTCACAAACAGGACCAGTGAAACAGCCCACAGAATGTCGGACCTGTACGGATTTGAATACCTTCCATTTGAAAGTTTGCGACAGTTTGCCATCAGGGAAGCGGATATTATTATCAGCTCCGTTTCTATGCTTCAACCCCTATTCACCAAAGATTTCTTTGATACGAAAACTCTGCATAAACATCATTACCTGATTGATCTAAGCGTTCCGAGAAGTGTAGATGAGGAGTTGCGAACAGAACACGGCTTTGTGATCTATAACATTGATGAACTGGAGAGCAAGACCTCTGAAGCCCTGGAAACAAGGTTGAAATCACTAGACAAGGTTAAGACTATTGTCGCTGAGGAAATTGATAATTTCTATGATTGGTCAAGGGATATGATTGTATCTCCCACCATCAAGCGGCTGAAAAATGCCCTTGAATCGATTCGCCAGGATGAACTGGAGAGATACCTAAAACGGGCTTCTGAGAACGAACAGCAATTACTGGATAAAGCCACAAGGAGTATGATGCAAAAAGTGCTGAAACTTCCTGTACTTGAATTAAAGGCGGCTTGCAGGAGGGGAGAGGCAGATACTCTTATTGATGTACTCAATGACCTTTTCAACCTGGAAAAGCAAGAGGAGAAGAAAGCAGGAGATTAATTATCCTTTTTCTTTCTGAAAATACCCTTGATTCTGTCCAGAAGACGGGGTTTTTGAACGGTACTGTCCGGGAAATTCGAATTATCGCTAACTTTTCTTTTCTTCCCGATCGACTTCAACCACTCCCATAATCTGAATTCTGCCCGTATTGGATCGCAATCAATTTTATCGTTCAAATGTGGGGGTAATTCCATGAACCGAACATTGGATATATGATTGAAATCCGAATCCTTGTTGATCCTTTCGTAAAACCCGGCATATACCGGTAGGGCCATGCGCGCACCCTGTCCATAGGTCGAATTGTTGAAACTGATTGCGGGATATTCTCCTCCCACCCATACGCCTGCCACGAGGGCAGGGGATACCCCGATAAACCATCCATCGGAGTTGTTCTGTGTAGTACCCGTCTTTCCACCAACGTCGTTTTTAATTTGATAAATGCTCCTCAGTTCGTATCCCGTGCCACTATTGACTACTTCTTTCAGAAAATGACTCATCATCAGCGCAGTCTCAGGCTTAATCACCCGGTTGATGGGTTTTTGCCTGTGTTTATAGAGAACTTCCCCATTCCGGTCGGTAATTCTCTCGATAAGATAGGAAGGACGGTTCCAACCTTCATTTGCAAAGATCCCATAGCTCTCTACCATTTCACGTAAGGAGATAGAGGGTGTTCCAAGTGCAATGGAAGGCACCTCGGGAATCTCACTTTGAATTCCGGCATTTCGCGCCAGGGATATTGCGTTGTCTATCCCTGTCTCGTGGAGTATTTTCACCGTTACCGTATTTACCGATCGTTCAAGGGCCTGGGCCATTGTCAATTCTTCATCTTCTACGGTTCCGGCATTCCCCGGTGTCCATTCTTCGCCCTTTACTTCGTAGCTAACTGCTTCGGTTTCAAAATATTCACAGGGTGAAATATTCTTCTCGAGGGCGGCAGCATAGATGAATGGTTTGAAGGTTGACCCAACCTGGCGTTTGGTAAGGACATGGTCGTTGGGAAAATAAATGGGATCAATTCCGCCTACCCAGGCCCGGACCTTTCCGGTCCCCGGATCCATGGCCATTAATCCAGCCTGTAGGAATTCGAGGTGATACTTTATCGAATCCAGGGTGTTTAGTTTTTCAATTCTTTCCTCACCCCAGTTAAATACACTTACCTCACGGGCTTGCCCGGGATCATTCTTCACTTTTGCGATTTCCAAATCCAGGATTTTCTGGTTTCTTTTCCAGAAGGTTTCATCTATTTGCCTGTCGATTACTCCCTGCAATTTTTGCAGGTGTTCTGTGACCGCCTCTTCGGCATATTTTTGCAACCTGCTGTCAAGAGTGCTTTCAATGGTAAGTCCTGCAGTCCTGAAGGTGATACCCGGATCAATGGTAGTCAACAGGGCATTGGCTTCCTTCTCCACTTGTTGTAAAAAGTATAGTGAGTGGCGAACTCTTGTCCCGGAGGGCTTGGTATGGAGTGGTTTTTCCTTTTCGAGCTCGTATTCCTTTTCACTGATGTAGTTGGCCTCATACATCGCATTGAGGATGAAATTTCTTCTCTCCAGCGATTTGGTAGGGTTTAACAGGGGGTTGAAATAGGTAGAAGCCTTGAGCATTCCAATAAGCGTGGCTGACTCCCCGATGGATAGCTGCGAAGCATCTTTACTATAAATCCTTTCTGAGGCAGACTGGATACCATAGATATCTTGTCCGAAGGAGACCGTGTTTAGGTAAAGATTGAGTATTTCTTCTTTACTGTAAACTTCTTCTATTCTCCGGGCGATAATCATTTCCCTGAGTTTATTTACCGCATAATACAAGTAATTGTGGGGTACTCTCGGGTAAAGGTTTTTGGCGAGCTGTTGTGTGATGGTACTGCCTCCACCGGAAGCTGCATTTCTGAGAACCAGGCTCTTCACCATTACCCGTCCCAGGCTTCGGTAATCGATACCATTATGATCATAGAACCGCCGGTCTTCTATGGCAATTAGACAATTCACCACATGTGGGCTCACCCGTTCAAGGCTTATGGAGGATCGATCCTCGAGGTAATATCTTCCCAGTTCTACCTTGTCGGCACTGACGATACGGGTACTTTCCTGTTGTCGGATACTACTTAATTGCTCTTCGGTAGGTAATTCCCCGAAGTAGCCGTTATAAACCAGAAGGAAGAGAAACAGAGAGGATATAATACCCAGGGACATCAACGCCAGGGAATAACGAAAAATCAGGCCTCTCCACCTTTTTTTACTCATGGGTGCAATGTTAATTTATTCCCGTGGGCATTAGGAATCTTTTTCGACCGGGAATTTATTAAGTCGATATAAAACAAAAACTCCCGGTGTAGGCCGGGAGTCTTCGCTATTTGTTTTGAAAATCTTATTTTTTGACCTGCTTGACGATTGCCTCAAATGCTTCAGGGTGA
>JAHEKQ010000027.1 GCA_024638265.1 Flammeovirgaceae bacterium | reverse complement strand
TCGCGCCTAAGCATGAGGCATTGGAGGGGCTCGATGAGATTTCCTGGGGCGTTCAGGAAGGGAAAGAGGTCACCGAAGAATCTGATAAGTACTATTACGGAGTCCTTGATGAATGGCGCAAGGGAAATACTTCTCTCAGGATTGAAAAAGGTGAAAGCCCGGAAGATGTGGCCGCCCGCCAGGAAGAAGCCCTTCAACATATTCTGTCACAGGAAGAAGAGAAAACGGTTTTGATCAGCCACCATGGCCGGGCTATGCGGGTCTTGATGTGTAAACTTCTCAATTATCCATTGAAGTACATGGATTTCTTTGATCATACCAACCTGGGATTATATGTAATTAATTACTCGGGACGTATGTTCAGCATTGAAAGGTATAATGATCAACGGCATTTGGAGATTTTGGAGAAGCTGTAACAATAATTACATAATTAATTATGTAATTAATCATACAATTAATCCTGTGATTAATTATGTAATTATTTAACACCTACTTCCTGCTTCTTTTTACTGCTTCCTGTCTTTTGTCTTTTATCTTCTGCCTTTTGACCTTCTGCCTTTTGACTTCTGCCTTTTTCCCTTTGCCTTCCCCGATCTTTATTGCATATTAACAACACCTAAAATTTTCCATTATGCATGACCGAAAATTGAAGTTTGGAATGGTTGGGGGAGGACAGGGAGCCTTTATCGGGGCGGTCCACCGGATTGCTGCTGCTTTGGATAATGAGGCGGAATTAGTATGTGGTTCATTTTCCAGCAAGCCTGAAAACTCACGGGCTACGGGTGAGGAATTATATCTCAGTCCGGATCGGGTTTATGATACATATGAGGAGATGATAAAGAAGGAGTCCGAGCTCCCGGAGGGGGTGAGAATGGACTTCATGGTGATAGTAACACCCAACCACCTGCATTTTGCACCTGCAAAGATGGCCCTGGAGCACGGCTTTGATGTGATGTGTGATAAACCCGTAACCTTCAGTACCGAAGAAGCACAGCAACTGCAGGAAGTAGTTAAATCCTCCGGCCGGGAATTTGGCCTCACCCACACATACACGGGCTATCCCATGGTAAAGCAGGCCGCAGATATGGTCCGGGAGGGGAAGTTTGGAAAAATACGTAAAGTGGTGGTGGAATACCCGCAGGGCTGGCTTTCCACCCCATTGGAACAGACAGATAACAAGCAAGCCGGTTGGAGGTCTGACCCTTCAAAATCAGGCAAAGCCGGTGCAGTGGGCGATATCGGTACACATGCCGCCAACCTCGCTGAAACAATCGTAGGAAGTCACATTTCTGAACTCGCTGCCGATGTTTCCAGAATGGTGGAAGGCCGTCGATTGGATGATGACGCCAATGTTTTGATCCGGTTTGCAAATGGAGCCAAAGGAGTATTGCATTGCAGCCAAATCTGTGCAGGAGATGAGAATGACCTGAATATCCGTGTCTGGGGTGAGAAGGGGGGCCTGGAATGGCACCAGCATGATCCCAATACCATGGTGGTCCGCTGGCTGGACCAACCTGCCCAGGTTTATCGAACTGGGAATGATTATATGAACGATAGAGCGCAAGTGAACACCAGAACCCCCTTTGGACACCCCGAAGGATACCTCGAGGCCTTTGCTAACCTCTACAAGAACTTCATACGAACCTTGAGAGACAAAGCAGAAGGAAAGGAACCCGTACGGGACTTTCCCGGTATTGAAGAAGGTCTGCAGGGAATGAAATTTATTGATGCAGTCATTGATTCCGGTGAGAACAATGCTGCCTGGACTAAAATCTGATTGAAATGAAAGGACCCGCCATATTTCTCGCTCAGTTTATGGATGATACGCCCCCATTTGACAATTTGAAGGGAATCTGCGAATACATGGCTGAACTGGGATACATCGGGGTACAGCTTCCCAGCTGGGATTCACGTTGTATCGACTTGCAAAAAGCCGCTGAGAGTAAGGATTATGCTGATGAGATCGTCGGGACTGTCAAGGAAGCCGGACTTGAGGTTACTGAATTGTCTACGCATTTACAGGGGCAATTAGTGGCAGTACATCCGGCCTATGATGAAATGTTTGATGGTTTTGCACCTAAAGAGGTACACGGAAATCTGAAAGCACGCACTGAATGGGCGGTTCAGCAATTAAAATATGCCGCACAAGCATCAGAAAATATGGGCTTGAATGCTCATGCGACCTTCTCGGGTGCTTTATTGTGGCATACGATGTACCCCTGGCCCCAGCGGCCGAAGGGATTGGTGGATACCGGTTTTAAGGAGCTGGCAAAGCGATGGAAACCCATCCTGGACACTTTCGAGGATCATGGGGTAGACCTGTGTTATGAAATCCACCCGGGGGAAGATATCCATGACGGGATCACCTGGGAAAGGTTCCTGGAGGCTACGGGAAACCACAATAGGGCCTGTATTTTGTATGATCCCAGCCATTATGTCCTCCAGCAACTCGACTACCTGGAATTCATCGACCTGTACCACGAGAAAATCCGGATGTTCCATGTAAAGGATGCGGAATTCAATCCAACAGGCAGGGGTGGGGTATATGGTGGTTATGCCGACTGGAAGGACCGTCCGGGACGGTTCAGGTCCCCGGGTGACGGCCATGTGGACTTCGTTGGAATATTCAGCAAACTGGCTCAATACGGATTTGAAGGTTGGCCCGTGATTGAGTGGGAGTGTTGTATCAAGCACCCTGAACAGGGAGCCGCCGAGGGAGCTCCCTTCATTCGGGAGCACCTGATCCGGGTCACGGATAAAGCCTTCGACGATTTCGCGGGTACCGGTGCTGATGAGGAACTCAACCGGAAAATCCTGGGGATTGATTAATTCCGTAATCAAGCAAATTACTCTGATTATACTGCTGGGTTTTGGCTCGTTATGTTATGCCCAGGACCAGGGGCAAACCATTCGGGGTGAAGTTGTTGATAAAGTAACACTTCAACCTATTTTTAATGCATTGATTAATTTAGAGGGTACTGACCTGTTTGTCACTACGGATTCTCTTGGAGTTTTCAGGATCACGGAAGTACCCGTGGGCCGGTATATGATCAAAGCTACTCATACTTCTTACAGTACTTTGATAGAACCACTCCTGTTGGGAGCGGGGAAAGAGCAGGTTTTGAGAATTGAACTTGAACAAAGAATCCTTCTACTTGATTCTGTAGTGGTAAGAAATCGGAGTTGGATGATTTCATCGACCGAGGGGAATGGTATCAGTCTTTCTATGGATGAGATCAATAGGATCCCTGCCAATTACTTCGATCCGGTCAGGATGCTTACTTCATTTCCCGGGACTGCTGCTGCCAATGACCAGGCCAATCATTTGATTGTGAGGGGACGCTCTCCTAATACCATCCTTTGGAGGTTGGAGGGATTGAATATGGTGAATCCCAATCACCAGACCAATGCTGGTACTCTATCGGATGTTCCCGTCCAAACCGGAGGTGGCGTAAATATATTGAGCGGCCAGATGTTGGGAAAAACCCAATTCACTGCAGATCCGGTGGATCCCGACCTGGGAAATGGTTGGTCAGTGATTAACATGGAGTTCCGGGATGGAAATGCCGAGAAGTGGGAAACTACACTTCAGGCAAGCCTGATTGGGATCGATATTGCCGAAGAAGGGCCGATTGGCGGAGGGTCCTTCATTGCCAACTACAGGTATTCATTTGTGGGTATTCTCACGGGGTTGGGACTGGATTTTGGGGGTGAAAGCATTTCATTCCAGGATCTTTCCTTTAGCTATTCACTGCCAAGGGAGAAATCCCGGATAAAGATCTTTGGTATGGGAGGTTTATCCAGCAATACCTTTGAAGCGGTAGAGGATGAATCAGAATGGGAAGTTGATAAAGACAGCCAGGATATCCAATACCAGGGCAAAACCGGGGCCCTTGGATTTTCTTATCGCACCAACACCGGGAGAAACTCCTCGTTGGAATTATCCACCTTGTATTCTGCCACTAACCAGGCAAGGGATTATACTGAAAATGATATTCCCCTGGCGATATATAATGGGTATGGGAGGGAGGAATTCACTTTCCAGCGTGAATTGATCAGCAACCGTATTGAATTTAAACGACAATGGAAGAAGGGATGGTGGCGTCTGGGCAGTCTTAATGATTTTCATTATGCGCAGATCCGCAGTAGATATTACGCTGAATCCAGTGGCACCTTCATTGGTGAAAACCGTGTTTCCCTGTTAGGGATCAACTGGCAACCCTACCTCCAGGTAAGGTGGATGGTCAGCCCACGGCTGACTGTCATTCCCGGTCTGAGGTACAGCTATTTCACCCATAGCAAGTCTAGTTCCTTCGAGCCAAGACTGGATGTTAGCTATGATTTCAATTCCCGGAATTACATTACAATTCTCCTGGCACGAAATTCCATGACTCAACCAGCGAGGTATTATTTGACCAATTCGCGGAACCGTTACCTTGGATTTTCCTACAGTGATAACCTTACGGTGGTTTATGGATACCAGGCCCGGCAAAATTTCCAGCTTAAACTTACCGCTTATCTCCAGTGCCAGGATGAAATACCGGAATTTGCCCCCCTTTTTGTAAGTGCCGCCAACCAGTTTGAGGAACTCCCGTTGTTCAACTTGGCCAATGAGGGGAAGGCCAGGAACTATGGGTTGGAAGCAGTGGTCGAGAGAAAGATAGAAAATGGCTTCTACCTGCTGGGTGGATCATCAATTTATAAGTCGGAGTTCCGGGCACAGTCTGCCTGGTGGGATAGCAGGTTCGATGGAAATTTTACCTTGAACATCACCATGGGCAAAGAGAGAATGCAACCCAGGCAAAACAAAAAGCGGTATTTTCGGTACAGTGGACGCATTTTACTGATCGGCGGTTTTAATCAAAGAGCCATAGATAGCTCACTTTCCTCTCAAAGCAGAACCACGGTTTATGACTATGGGCAGCCATTCGTGATTGGACTTGAAAACTACATAAGACTGGACCTGTCTGTTTCGTGGCGAACCGAAAAGCCCGGCTCGAGCAGGGTATTTGGCATTGATATTCAAAATGTCCTGAACCGGGAGCATTCTTTCGGGAATTACTTCGATGTGAGACAGGACCGGGTAATTTCAAAAAATCAACTGGGACTCATTCCAGTCATGTACTACCGAATTGAATTCTGATGAAGATCGTTAACCTATTCCTCACTGTTCTCTTTATACTATTTGCCATATTTCAATGGAACGACCCGGATCCGGTCCTTTGGGTTTTGGTATATGTATTCACAGCCTTGGTCTGTCTCCAGGGTTATTTTGGACGGGGTAAGCTGTACTTTGTGATCGTGGGAATTGTCACCTTCACGGCCCTGGCAGCGACCAAAGCTCCGGGGATGATCAATTGGCTGCAGGCGGGTGAGCAGTCGGAAATTTTTGGAGAAATGACCACGGATCGACCCTACATAGAGGATACACGTGAATTCTTCGGGCTCCTTATGGCATTAGCCGCCGTAGTATTTAATGCCTTTTTACTCCGTAAACGGAATAAGATTACCTCATCGACTTAAAGGCATTGATCAGTCCGTTGGTAGAGGCATCATGTCCTTCGATAGGCTCATCCCCCTTCAGTTCGGGCAGTATTTTCTTGGCCAGTTGCTTACCCAGCTCCACTCCCCATTGGTCAAAGCTGTAGATATTCCATATCACTCCCTGGACAAAGATTTTGTGCTCGTACATGGCAATCAGGGCACCAAGGGTATAGGGGGTGATCTGCTTGACGAGAATCGAGTTGGTTGGTCTGTTCCCTTCAAAGACCTTGAATGGAAGCAACTTTTCCAGTTCATCTTCATCCATACCTGCCAGATCTTCCCTTACTTCTTCCTCTGTCTTGCCATTCATCAGCGCCTCGGTTTGCGCGAAGAAGTTAGATAATAGCTTTTGGTGATGATCTCCCAGGGGGTTGTGACTAATAGCTGGAGCAATGAAATCGCAGGGTACCAGTTTTGTCCCCTGGTGGATGAGCTGGTAGAAAGCGTGCTGCCCGTTGGTCCCGGGTTCTCCCCAGATAATGGGTCCGGTCTGGTAGTTTACCGGAATGCCTTTTCTGTCCACATATTTCCCGTTACTCTCCATATTACCCTGCTGGAAATAGGCTGCAAAGCGGTGCAGGTACTGGTCATAAGGCAGGATCGCTTCACTCTCAGAATCGAAGAAATTATTATACCAGATGCCTATGAGAGCTAGAATTACAGGTATGTTGTTCTCGAAAGGCTGATCACTGAAGTGATTGTCCATCGCCTCTGCACCATCCAACAGCTCCCTGAAACGGTCGAAACCTATACTGCAGGCAATTGAGAGTCCAATGGCCGACCAAAGTGAGTACCTTCCGCCAACCCAGTCCCAGAATTCAAACATATTATCCGTGTTGATCCCGAATTCCGATACGCCTTCTGCATTGGTGGAAATGGCCACGAAGTGTTTCTCTATGTCGGTCTCATCCGCGCCTTCAAGGAACCAGGACCGTGCCGTGTGGGCATTGGTCATCGTTTCCTGGGTGGTAAAGGTCTTAGAGGCGATCATGAAAAGCGTGGTTTCACGGTTTACCTCTTTCAGTACCTCCGCAATGTGTGAGGCATCTACATTGGACACAAAATGAGGGGTGATACCGTAGGTTTGGTAGGGTTTAAGGGCCTCTGTCACCATTAGCGGTCCAAGGTCCGATCCACCGATCCCGATATTGACGATGTCGGAAATTTTCTTTCCCGTATACCCGGTCCATTCACCGGATTGAAGCTTACCGGCAAACGTTTCCATTTTATCTAATACACCTCGAACCAATGAATCAACCGTTTCTTCATCCGCTTTCATTTCCTTCTTTGAACGCAAGGCTATGTGAAGTACTGATCTATCCTCAGTCTGGTTGATTTTTTCTCCCTTAAACATGGAATCAATTGCCTCTTTTAATTGGCACTCATCTGCCAGGGCCATCAATAATTCAAGAGTGCGATCATTAATCCTGTTCTTGGAGAAATCTACAAGGAGGTCCTCAAACCTTAAATGGAACTTTTCATATCGGGCAGGATCCTGCCTGAAAAAATCCCTGAGGTGCTTGGATTTAATATCGCCAAAATGCTCTTCCAGCTTCTTCCATGAGTCAGTAGTAGTGGGATTAATATTGGGAAACATAAACTATATTCTAGGTATGGTGTTTTTGTTGTAGCCTTTTTAGGCGCCGAAAATTACACAGAAGGTATTAACCTGAACATTAATTGATGTTATTTTTGCAAAAAATTAATCTATTATACTAGTGAGGGCCATTTTTTTACTGATTTGCCTCGTTCCGATGCTAGCATTCGGCAATGATGACATTCTCCGTCCTTCAGAGATTACCTCGACTCCTCCTGTTTTAGATGGAAAGCTCGACGATGAGGTCTGGAAGAATGCTACCACGGTTTCCGGTTTTAAGACATTCCGACCTGATTTTGGAATGGATATGGAATATGAAACAGAGGTTTATATGGCATATGATGCCGAGAATATCTATTTCGCATTCAAATGCTATGATGATCCCAACCTGATCAAAACTTCTCTTTCCCCCAGAGACAGGATACAGGACGATGATTGGGTGTGTATCAACCTCGATTCATTTAATGACAGTCAGACGATCTATGGTTTTTATGTTAATCCATCAGGAATCCAGCGCGATACCAGAAGCGCAGGTTTCAGGGAGGATGAGGCGGTAGACTTTGTTTGGTATTCTGCCGGCGAGATCAACGATGAAGGTTACAATGTGGAGGTTAGAATTCCATTCAAGAGCATTCGCTATGCCAACAAAAACAACCTGGTAAAAATGGGTGTTGTATTTGAACGCAGGGTAACACGGAATTCGGTCAATGCCACCTATCCTCCCCTCGACCCAGCCCTGGGTGACAATTTCCTGATCCAGATGATGGATATTCAATATGAGGGAATAAAGAAGAACAAACTCGTTGAAGTTTTGCCGGCTGTGACGTTCAGTAAAAACAGTCGAACCGAAGAAGGTGTCAGGGTTTCTGACAAATCGGTTGCTGACATTGGGGTTACGGGAAAAATAGGGCTTACTTCTGATTTGGTTCTTGATCTAACAGTAAATCCCGATTTCAGCCAGGTTGAATCAGATGTGGGACAAGTAGATGATAATCAGCGCTTTGCATTATTCTTCCCCGAGCGACGTCCATTTTTCCAGGAAGGAAGTGAGAATTTTAATTTTTCAGGCGGAAATGGGAGAGAAGGCATAAGGTCTATTGTCAACACTCGGACTATCACCAACCCGATATTTGCGGCAAAACTCACCGGAAAGATTGGCGATAAAAACCGGATCTCAGCGATCTTTGCGCAGGATGAAATGCAAGAAGGCAGTACAGATCCCTATGCAGATTTTGAGATTCTTCGCTACAGGCGCTCATTTACGAATGATAGCTACCTGGGAGGTTTTTTTACTCGAAGATCAGAAAACGGGGGAAGCAACTCAGTGGCCGGGGCTGATTTCAACTATCGTTTTGCCAAAAACCATACGATTGAGGCTTATTATATGAAAGTATATGATCGTGAGTTTGAAGCTCCGTCAATGACTACCGATTATGCCACAGCTTTCAGTTACGGATATAGTACTCGTAGAATATTTATCAGGGCAAGGTTTAATGATAATTCGGAAAACTTCACATCTGATGTTGGGTATGTAGGAAGGGTAGGAGTTACAACTTTCAATATTTTTGCGGGTCCCAAAATATATTTCGATTCTGATTTTCTGCAGAGAATAGACAATTGGATAAGCTTGACACGTACCTATGATAAGCCAGGTGGTTTGTGGGAGAAGAGCTATTATTTCAATGCCCGGCTCAACCTGATCAGGAATTCGAGATTTTCAGTTGCGTTGAATGATAAGACAGAGGTATTTGACGGCCAGGTATTTAACCGGGATAATTTGAGGGTGGAGGCTGAGAGCCAGTTAAACAAGCGGATCAATCTAAACCTGTCCTACCGTTTTGGTAAATTGATCAGATATGTTTCTGATCCCTATTCAGGTTATGGGAAGAATATCACCGGGCAATTAAACTTGCAACTCTCAGATAAGATCAATACACAATGGCGTTATACTTTCTCTGATTTTTACAGGGAGGACAATAGAGAACTGGACTTCACAAGGACTTTGGTGAGGTCACGCAATACCTACCAGGTAAACAAATTCCTGTTCTTCAGGGCTATTGTTGAGTACGACTCCAGGGATCCGGACATTGCTGCTGACTTCCTGGCTTCATTTACCCTTATCCCCGGTACCGTAGTACATATAGGGTATGGTTCCATTCTCAACAAAATGCAATGGGATGACCAGCTCGAGGATTATGTAGCTACCAAAGATCGATTTGAATCTTTCCGTAACGGTTTTTTCTTTAAGGCAAGTTATTTGTTCCGAAGCTGATCGGTTGAGGTAAACCAGTCATCATCTTTCGACAACCAAGGCCATTCGGTCCCTTCTTCTGTCGAAGGCGATTCGCGAAATGTTCTTTACCCCATACTCACTCAAATCAACCCAGGGCGTCCAGGATTGATTGACAAGGCTTGCTTTCAGGAGTTGACTATCGACACCCGTGACCAGGGTACTATCATTCAACCAGGCAAAATCATCAGTCCCATCGGGTAAATTAATGAGGCTGAGATGCTCGTAGCCATCCGTAGCCATGATAGTTCTCGCACTGTCCCGGTAGTTTTTTACAAAACTGAAATGACCGGTTTGCCCGGGTATTGGGTTCAGGGATCTTCCGATATCTGAGAGTAATTTTTCAGACCTGCCATTGAAACCATTTGCGATGTACAGATCGTTAGTCTCACCCAGGACGAACACGCCAAGGTCGTAATTTCCATACCAGACATGGTAACCCACCGGTTTGAGATCGATGAGAACGAGTTCGCGCTTTCGCTGATGAAGATGGTACTTCCATAATCTTTGTGTACTGTCTTTTTCCACCATGATCACGGAAACGTAGTTACCATCAGGGGTAGGGGTAGGACTGTATTCACTCTCGGGTGTATCCGTAATGTGGTAAGTCTTTCCGGTAGAAATGTTGTGTGCCCAAATGTCGGTCTGGCCATCGAACTGGGTCGTATAATAGAGAATATCTTTCCCGAATTGTGGTTGATTATCATATCCCTCGCGGTCAGTGACCATCTTTGGCTGCCCGGTTACACTTCCATCCGCTAAAGTAAAGAGCCATATATCGGTAGAGGGTTGAGCAACAGCTGCGGAAATGAGGAATACTGCGGCGACCAAAGAAAGAAGTTTTGTAGGCATGATTGGTGACATTTTTACTAATTTAAAAACTACAAGAGGTATCGCCCTATTCAATCCCAAAAAAATAATAACCCATGTTGAGATGAAAAAGACCATTGGCTTTTGGAGGGCATGGGGACTTGTGGTCGGGATCACCATCGGAAATGGAATCTTCATGCTTCCCGCATACCTGGCTCCCTATGGCGAGCTGAGTATTGTAGGATGGATTTTCGCCGGAGGTGGCACATTGTTTATTGCCATCTTATTAGGCAAGCTGGCAAAGAAATTGCCCATGTTGGGAGGCCCGTATGTTTATACAAGGGAGGCCTTCGGTGATTTGCCGGGATTCCTGGTTGCCTGGGGCTATTGGATTTCCCTTTGGACTGCGGTAGGTGCCGGAGGGGTAGCCTTTTCAGGTTATTTAATGTCGATCTTCCCCACCTGGAATGAGATTCCTTACCTGAGCCCCTTAATAGCCATAGTTTCGATTTGGATTGTAACGGGTATCAATCTTTCCGGGGCCAAGTCTTCAGGAACCTTCCAACTTATTACCACCCTGATGAAGATCGCACCCTTGTTTCTTGTGGCAATTGCGGGTTTGTTTATGGGTGACTTCGCGATGATTCGAAGTGAAAGCATTGTAGTGGGCTCTGAACGGGGCGGTTTCAGTACTATGATCCTGGTAATCATGTGGGCATTTGTTGGTATTGAGGGGGTAACAGTCCCTGCTAATAGTGTTAAGAATCCGGGAAAGACCATTCCAAGAGCTTTGCTTATCGGGACCAGCACTGTGGCATTGATTTACCTGGTGGTCACCCTGGGAGTGATGTCAATCATCCCCAATGAAGAACTCGCACAGTCCACGTCACCCATAGCGGATGCCGCCCGGTTCATCTTTGGAAAGTGGGGTGGCATATTGGTTGCGGTAGGGGCACTAATATCGATCATAGGATCACAAAATGGGAATGTATGGGTATCGGGGTCCACTCCTCAGGCGGTGGCAGGAGACGGACTGTTTCCGGCGATTTTTGGAAGGACCAATAAAGCAGAGGCCCCTGACTTTGCGCTTCTTATCTCGTCCTTCCTGGCCTCTCTGATGATTGTCATGAATTATTCCGGGGGAATGTTAAAAGTGTACCTGTTGTTGATTACGCTCTCAACTCTCGGGACTTTACTTCCCTATCTCATGTCGGCCCTTGCCGAGATGTATTTCATTAAGATCAAGGAAAAGGATGTAAAATGGAAGCACTGGATAGTACCCATTGGAGCTTTGGGGTTTGTGATATTCGCTCTTATGGGGACGAGTCTTGAAGAATTTATCTGGGGTGGGGTAATGCTTTCAGTGGGATTGGTCATCTACCTCTATCGTAAAAATAAGTAGAGCTGTTCCGGGGGATCAAAAATAAAGTAAGCTCTGGCGGGGCAGAGCCCCTCCTCCCCACGGCGTCAAGCTACATACAATTATGTAAACGGAACTTGATTGAAATCACCTAAATCTGTACTCAGGACTCCATCAGGTTCGATTATTTCCTGAAAAAAGGATAAAATCACCTAAATCTCAGGGTTGCTTTAGCGGTTTACTTGTCCTCGGCGAACTGAATTTGTATTTTTGCAAACTGAAATAAGCGGGTATGTTCGATAATTTAAGTTTAAGACTTGATAAGGCCATCCAGAACCTCAAGGGTCAGGCCACTATTACAGAAATCAATATTGCTGCGACGGTTAAGGAAATCCGTCGTGCATTGGTCGATGCCGACGTGAACTTCAAGGTGGCCAAAGAAGTTACTGACGAGATCAAGGAGGAGGCACTGGGACAGGATGTGTTGACATCTGTTTCCCCGGGACAGCTTCTGACAAAGATTACCAATGACAAGCTGACCGAACTGATGGGAGGGAAGCTGGAGGAGATCAATGTTTCAGGATCTCCTGCAGTAATACTTATTTCAGGACTTCAAGGTTCAGGTAAGACTACATTTTCAGGTAAACTAGCCAATTACCTGAAGTCACAGGGAAAACAGGTGATGCTGACTGCCTGCGATATATACCGACCGGCAGCCATTGATCAGCTAAAAGTTCTCGGGGAGCAAGTAGATGTCGAAGTCTATGCCGAACCGGAGAATAAGGACGCGGTCTCAATTGCCAATTCGGCAATTAAATATGCCAAGAGCAATGGAAAGAGTGTGGTTATTGTCGATACCGCCGGGCGATTGGCAATAGATGAGCAGATGATGAGTGAGATAGAGGCGTTGAAGAAATCACTCAATCCCTCCGAGACCCTATTTGTGGTCGACTCTATGACCGGTCAGGATGCGGTGAATACCGCCCGGACATTTAATGAGAGGCTTGACTTCGATGGAGTGGTCCTCACCAAGCTAGACGGTGATACACGCGGTGGAGCAGCCCTTTCCATTCGCAGGGTAGTGGAGAAGCCTATTAAATTCATCAGTACCGGTGAAAAGCTGGATGCGATTGACAGGTTCCATCCAGACCGTATGTCCAACAGAATCCTTGGCATGGGTGATGTGGTATCCCTTGTAGAGAAAGCGCAACAGGCTTTTGATGAAGATGAAGCCAAGAGGCTCAACAAAAAGATACGGAAAAACCAGTTTGACCTGAATGACTTCCTTTCCCAGCTTCAACAGATCAAAAAGATGGGTAATATCAAGGACCTGGTAGGTATGATACCAGGAATGGGAAAGGCAATTAAGGACGTGGACCTTGACGATGCGAACTTCAAACCCGTGGAGGCGATCATTCAATCGATGACACCCATGGAGCGCGAGAACCCGGATTTACTCAATGGGGCAAGAAGAAAGAGAATAGCGAAGGGCAGCGGTACTTCCATCCAGGAGGTCAACAGGCTGATGAAGCAGTTCGGGGACATGAAGAAGATGATGAAGGTGATGAATAAGTCGGGAGCCCGAGGTTTATCTGCGTTGAATCCTTTCCGTTAAAAGAACCACAACCTGATTGCAAGGGCGATCACCATCACTGTCAGGAATCCTTTTATCCATTTATCTCCTTTCCGCACGGAGAATCGACTGGCTATCCAACCCCCGGTACTATTTCCGACGGCCAATGTAAGCCCATAGACCCAGTTAATCTGCCCTTCAATGATAAAGACACCCAACGCCGCCATGGTGTAAATTAATACCAGGAATACCTTGGCACTGTTGGTTTTGACCAGGCTAAAGTGGTTGATGTGGGTTAGGGCGGCAATAATTATAAACCCAACCCCTATCTGGATAAACCCACCATAAATTCCAATAAAGAAGAAACTGATTATACCCCACGTCTTATGCTTCCTCGAAAGTCGTTCAACATTAAATCCCTTCTTGGCTGGATTGATAAGGGTAACGATAAGCACCCCCACCATGATTATAGCAATAAGTCGCTTAAACAAGTCGTCGGAAAGTTCAACCGAAATTTCAGCTCCTATAATTGCCCCAAAAAAAGCGGAGATACCCAAATACAGGCTGTATGGATAGGCAGAAACGCCTTTTGACTTAAAACCTGCCACAGCAAAAACATTCTGCGCAAATATTGCCACTCTGTTTGTCGCATTGGCAATGGAAGGGGGAAGGCCAAGAAAAATCAGGACGGGCAGGCTTATCAGGCTACCTCCACCAGCCACTGTATTGATGAAGCCGGTGAAAAAACCTGCTGCAATAAGTATAATAACTTCATACCATTCCACTGGGCATAAAAGTATGAAATTGGTTGACTATTTTGAGTAAATTGAAATTATTATGAGATCAATAATAACTGTCTTGTCAATAGTTCTTTTGTCATTTCCAATGGTGGGATTCTCCCAACCGAAACCCTGTGATTCTGAAGAGCACCGTCAATTCGATTTTTGGATTGGTGAATGGGAGGTATACAATACGGGGACTGATACGAAAGTGGGGATGAACATAATAACCCAGATTGAAAATGGCTGTGCACTAAGTGAAAACTGGACAAGTGTAACTTCTCCCAGCACCGGAACGAGTTTTAATTACTATGATCCAGCCACTGCCAAGTGGAACCAATTATGGTTGGATAACAGTGGCCTGATACTCGAAATATCCGGAAGCTACTCTGATAACAGGATGTCACTGAAATCCGAGCCCAAGGGAGACCCTCCATTTATCGATAATATTACCTGGACAAAAAATGATGACGGAACCGTCAGGCAGGAGTGGCGAAGGAAAACCGGGGACAAGGATTGGGTGGTATTATTTGATGGAACCTATGTAAAATCTAATGATTGATTTCTGCAGTGAATGAGGTAGACGCGAGCAGCGGGGTACAGTTAAGTCTGGATTATCAAAACCGGGAAAGTGAAACCTTTCTCGGTGAGCTTTCAGAATATATCCTGGAACAATATGGGAGCAACCTCCGGGAGGTTAACCTGATTTTTCCCAACAGGCGGGCAGGATTGTATTTTCTCAAAGAACTTTCCGCCAGGTTAGATGGAATAAGTTGGGGTCCCGGAGTTCTAAGCCTCGAGGAATTTTATGAATCATATTCAGAGCTTACAGTCGTCGATCGCTATTCATTGGTTTTCAGGCTCTTCAGAATATACCGGGATATCTATAAATCAGATGAATCCCTGGATAACTTCTTTTTCTGGGGGGAAATGCTTTTGAAGGATTTTGATGAGACAGACAAACACCTGGTTTCTGCAAGCCACCTCTTTTCAACCCTTTCTGATTATAAGTCCATAGAGGATATTGAGTTCCTGGACGAAGACCAAAAAACCATAATTAATGGATTCTGGAATTCGGTACAAAAAAGTAGGGATAGTACCAACTGGCTTGGATTTTGGCAAAAGTTGAGTCTTTTATATTCGGAGTTTGTCAAATCACTCAGGAGTGACGGGATCGGTTATCATGGACTGGTATTAAAAGATGTAATTGAAAACCTGGAATCAATTGATTTTGGGAATCAACAATTCATCTTTGCAGGATTTAACGCACTAACCAGGGCAGAAGAAAAGTTTATCGGGTTTCTTGTAAAAGAAAAAGGTGCGAGGATTTTCTGGGATTATGATAAGGCCTTTATGTCCAATCACCATGAGGCGGGAAAATTCCTGCGGATTTACCAGAAGAATCAGTTGCTCAACAGGGATATTACAGTGATTAGCGATGATCACTTGTCTGAACAGAAAAACATCAAAGTGATTGGCACTGGTACCTGGGTGGGTCAATTAAAAGTAGTTGGACAGCTGTTGGGTGAGCTATCCTCCCAACCCGGCTGGGAGGAGGAATCTACCGTAGTTGTGTTGCCAGATGAAAAGCTCTTACTTCCCCTGCTTAATTCTATACCATCGACAATCCAGGACGTAAACGTGACGATGGGAATTGTACTAAGATATACCTCATCGTACAGTTTCCTCGAGAACCTGGTCTTGATGTTTAAGGGAGCCAGAAGAGTGGAAGAAGGTGCCGCGAGCTACTATTATAAGAACATCCTCAATATTTTGAGACATCCACTTTACCAGTCAATTCAAAAAGGTAAAGCCGGAATCCTGGAGAAGACTGTTAAAATGACAAAGAAACTCCATTACAATGCAAAGGAGTTGTCAGAACTGGGGATTGGCCCCGATTTGTTGTTTTTGGAAGCCGGCAATGGGTTGATCAGCCAAATGTCGGAAATAGCATATTATTTCTTCAATAATGCCCCCAACCGGCTGGAAAAGATATTTCTTAATGCCTTATTTCATCATCTTGACCGTTTAGCTTCTTCAATCCACGAATATGAAATTGAATTGGGATTCGATGCCATTATACGTTTACTAAGACAGATTGCATCAACGGGTAGAATCCCATTTTCCGGTGAGCCCGTAAAAGGACTTCAAATCATGGGTGTTTTTGAAACCCGAAACATTGATTTCGACAATGTATTTATCCTTAGTCTGAATGAAGGATTTTTTCCACGGGGTCTTACCTCTCAATCCTTCATTCCATTCGCTCTACGCAAGGCTTACCGAATGCCAACCTTTGAGGACTCCCAAAGTATACAGAGTTACCTGTTTTATCGATTACTCCAAAGAAGTAAAAGGGTTCATTTGGTTTATAACTCTATTGGAGAAGTTATTGGAGGTGAGGTCAGCAGGTATGTTCAACAACTTAAATATGGAGAATTGCTAACTGCCGAGTTTCTGCATTTAAAGGAGAGTTATCAACCAGATGATCAAAAGACTATATCAGTTCATTCCACAGAACATATCTCAGAATCTCTTTCCCGATATTTCCAGGCCCCAGCATATCTGAGTCCCACTGCACTAAACACCTATATGGAATGCAGTTTAAAGTTTTACTTTAAGTATATTTTAAAGCTGAGAGAGGATACGGAGGTGGAGGAAGATATAGACGCCCGTGTTTACGGTACCTTACTTCATGAATCAGCTGAGTACCTGTATGGTAAATTCAAAGGGAAGATCATCGATGATGAACAGGTGCTTCAGGATGGCATTGATGGGGCAATAGACTATGCTTTCGGCAACACGGTATTTGATGATACTGAAGGTCATCCCAGAATAAGGAAGGAAATACTTCAACGTACACTGCAAAAACTTATAAAAAGGGATAGCAAGAATTTTCCATTGGAGGTAATTGATGTGGAGCCAAAGGTGATTGTGCCAGTGACTGTCGAAACTCTGGATGGAAATATAGAGGTTAATATCGGTGGAAAACTCGACAGAGTTGATAAGTCAAAAGGGAGCTTAAGGGTAATTGATTATAAGACCGGTCCGGATGAGCCAAAGTATGATGATCTTGAAACCCTCTTCAGTGGTCAGAATAAAGCGGCCTTTCAATTATTCTGTTATTCCTACCTGCTAAGTCACTCTGATATGTATGAGAATGGACCGTTGCGTCCTGAGTTATACTCCATGCGTAAAATTTTTACAGAAGATTTCTCACCCTATCTCAAGGAGGGAAATCAATGGTCACGGAAAGTAGTTTATGATATAAGAGATAAACTTACTGAGTTTGAAGAACGGTTGAAGGGATTACTTAAGAACATATTTGTAGATCAGGAATATCAACAAACAGATCAACTTAAAAACTGTAAATACTGTGAATTTACATCAATTTGCAGGAGACAATTTGCAAAAAGTAAAAATTAGAAATGGCGGAAGACGGAGACAAAATACCCACAGAATTTTACTCATACGACTCTGGACAACCCTTTGAATCTTGTATTCAATGCGGAATTGACTTGTTGAATTCGGGTATAACCTACGTGGTAGAGAAATCTGTCAAGAGGTATCCGGATCTGGACCATTTCGATATCATATATGAATATGCCATGTGCATGAATTGTATGGAGAAGTAAAAGGAATCATTGTCTGAGGAAAGTCTTGAAAGCATAGAGGAGTATCTAAAAGGTAACTTAAGTCCTGATAAAGTTCTTTCCTCGTTTTCCACCGGTAAGGAAAACGCAGGAAAATGCGCCATTCATGGTACAAACCTTTCTGAAATGACCGAATACGTTTACCAGGGAGCCTTTATTGCAGACCGGATTTCACCTGGATTTCACCCACTTATATTCGGGGAACAAGCTATATCGGAAATGTCAGAATTGATATCAGACAAAACCCGGGATGAATTGGACGATTTCATTGACAACCACTTCAGTGGCCCTCCCGAATGGAGGGAACTAATCAGGCGCAATAAGAAGGTACTTATTTAACTTCCCCTTCCTGGTTTTTCTCCTCTTCCTCTGAGATATACTTCACAAACTTGTCGCAAAGGGCGGTTGTCTCATCCGAGAGGTATTCATCGCCGGTGCTATTGAGGATGGTTTGAGCCAGTCCACCCAGGCAATTAACGAAAAACCTCTTCATCTCTTCTACCGTCATCTCCTTGGTCCACAAGTCCATACGCATGGTATTCATGGTGGAATCATCCCAAAGTGCAACACTTACTGCCTTGGTGCCTGATGCTACATCTGTCGGCTTATCACTCGCATCCCAGGTGATCTTGTCCGGAATGTTATCGTCGTCGAGTTCTACTTTAATATGTATGTGTGACTTTCTTTTCATCTTATTTGTGTTTCCAATTATACTGGTCTAGTTCCTGGAGGCAGGACACGAGTAATTTGATACTGTTAGAGATGTCGCTCTTGTGCGCCATTTCAATCACCTGGTGTAAATTCCTGGTTGGAACGGAAACGGCACCTGAAATAGCCCCATCCTTTCCCATTCGTTGAACACCCGCCGTATCGGTCCCCCCGGCTGTAAGAACTTCAAGTTGCCAGTCGATTTTATGTTTTTTGGCAGTCTTTTTCATGTAATCCACCATTCGGTAGTCACAAATGGTACTGGCATCCATGACTTTGATCGCCGTTCCCTTTCCGAGTTCTGTTACCTTTTCATGAGCCTGTGCTCCTGGCAGGTCATATGCAATTGTTGTGTCGAGGCCAAATCCGAATGTGGGGTTGAGTTGATGTGCTGCTACATTTGCCCCACGAAGCCCAACTTCTTCCTGTACAGTAAAGACGCCATAAGTATCGTAAGGAAGCTTTTTCATGGATTTAAGTGCTTCTATAAGGATAAATACGGACACCCTGTTATCGATTGATTTACAATTGACGCAGTCACCCATTTCGATAAGTTCCCGTTCACGTGTGACCGGATCACCAACGGAGACCAATTTCTCTACCTCTTCTTTTGGCATTCCCAGGTCAATGAAGAAATCACTGATCTTAACATTCTTCTGCTTTTCTTCCTGGGTCATGACATGAATGGGCTTACTTCCCATTACACCAATGAGATCCTTTTTTCCGTGCACTTTAACCCGCTGTGCGACAAGCGTCTTGGGGTCAAAGCCACCCAGGGTGGTGAACCGCAAAAATCCATGGTCGTCGATATGGGTAACCAAAAAACCAATTTCATCCATATGGGCGGCGATCATTGCTTTTTTTTCAGAGGAATTACCTTTTTTCAAGGCAAAGACATTACCCATATTATCAGTTTCAACAGAGTCGACTATATCTTTTAGTTCTCTTAAGACAATTTTCCGGATACGGCTCTCATAGCCGGGGGCTCCTGCCTCTTCACAGATCTCTTTCAGTAATTCGATGTTTAGTTTCATTGTTAATGATTATCTCTGGCCCCAAATACTGCGGTACCTATCCTTACCATGTTGCCCCCGCATTTAATGGCAACTTCATAGTCATTCGTCATTCCAATCGACAATGTTTTCATTAAAAGATTAGAATATGTATAGTTGTCCCTGATCTTTTCGAATAACGATTGCAGTGATAGGAACTCCTCTCTTACTTTATCCATGTCGCTTGTAAATGTTGCCATACCCATAAGTCCGACCACTTCTACATTTGGATACTCCTTGATTGCCCCGGAGTCGAAATATTCCAAAAGCTCATCAGGGCTCCACCCAAATTTTGATTCTTCATCTGCTATATAGACCTGGAATAGACATTTGATCACCCGGTTATTTTTGGTAGCCTGTTTATTGATTTCTTTCAATAGCCTGTCTGAATCAACAGCATGGATCAAATGAACAAAGGGGGCTATATATTTTACTTTGTTTCTCTGAAGATGTCCGATCATATGCCATCGGATATCAGCTGGGAGTTCTTCCGCCTTAGCTGTAAGTTCTTGTGCTTTATTTTCACCAAAATCACGATGCCCGGCATCATAGGCCTCAAGTATCATTTCTTTGGGTTTCGTCTTACTGACCGCTACAAGGGTGACATCTTCACCTAATTTTCTTTGCAACTGATTTATATTACTTTTGATAGAGTCTTGGCTCATGGCGCAAAGTAAATAATTTTATGTGAGAGGAAGTAATGCCGCTGATAGGTACTTTACTTAAAAGGGGAATTAAAATCAGGGAAAGCCTTGAGCAGGATTACTCAATGGCCCTGGAACTCCAAAAACAAGAGCTTAGAAAGCTCTTGATTCACGCTGAACAAACGGAATTTGGAAGAGCCCACGGTTTCAGGGGTATTCTCAAATCGTTCAAGTCAAAATCGCACGATGAATTCTATCGGGCATTTAGTTCAAACATACCCATTTACAACTATAGTAAGATATTTAGCTCCTGGTGGCACAGAACGCTCGATGGGCAGCCAAATGTCTGCTGGCCTGGCAAGATCAAGTATTTTGCCCTGAGTTCAGGAACTTCCGAAGCCAGCAGTAAGTACATTCCTATTACTAAGGAAATGACGAAATCCATCCGGAAGAGTTCCGTCAGGCAGATGCTTACGATGTCCAAGTATGATTTGCCATCAAAATTTTTCGAGACAGGTATTCTGATGATAGGGGGAAGCACGCATCTCAACAAGCGGGGCCACTATTTCTATGGTGACTTAAGTGGGATTCAGGCGGCCAATTTGCCCCTCTGGTTTCAGCGCTTTTATAAACCCGGTAGGAAGATCGCGGCCACCAGGGACTGGGATAACAAACTTGAGGAAATTACGGCCTCAGCCCCAAAATGGGATATAGGGATTGTAGTTGGTGTTCCAGCCTGGATACAAATATTACTAGAAAAGATTATTGAATACCACAATCTGGACCATATCCACCAGATCTGGCCCAACTTTAAGGCCTATGTGCATAGCGGTGTAGCATTTGATCCTTATAAAAAGGGTTTTGAGAAACTGTTGGGGGAACCGGTCTATTTCGTGGAAGCATATCTCGCGTCTGAGGGTTTTATAGCCTTTCAAAATATGCCGCGAAGAAAGGGGATGAGAATGGTACTCAATGGGGGAATATTCTATGAATTCGTGCCGTTCAATGAATCAAATTTTGATGCAGATGGAGAAATACTTCCCGATGCCGAGTGCATGATGATCGATGAAGTTCAGGAGGGTGTTGAGTATGCCCTTTTGATGTCGACCTGTGCGGGGGCATGGAGATACCTGATCGGTGACGTTATTAAGTTTGTTTCGAAAGAAAACAATGAGATCGTCATAACCGGAAGAACCAAGCATTTCTTAAGCCTCACCGGTGAACACCTTTCAGTCGATAATATGAACCAGGCTATCGAGTTGACTTCCGAAGAACTCGGCGTTGAGATCAAGGAATTTGCTGTGGCAGGATTGCCCCATGGATCATTATTCCGGCACCACTGGTATCTCGGAACCGATGATAAATGTGATCCTGTAACATTTCGTGACAAACTTGACGCCCATCTGATGGAGTTGAATGATGACTACAGAACCGAACGATCTGCAGCTCTTAAGGAAGTCATGGTAGATATATTTCCCTCTTCAGTATTTTATGGTTTTCTGGATATGCTGGGTAAATCTGGTGGAGCACACAAGTTTCCCCGAGTGATAAAAGGAGACCAGCTTGAAAAATGGGAGAGTTTTATCTCGGAAAGAAGTGTTTGAGCTCATACTGAAAGCACTCGGCCTGGCCCTGGCATTGATTTTCATGATTGGGCCTGTTTTCTTCAGCCTGATTCAGACCAGCATTGAAAAGACCTTTAAAGCCGGTTTTTTAATGGCAATTGGCATTATTGCCTGCGATTCCCTCTATGTATTGTTGTGTTACCTTGGCTTGGTAAAATTTCTTCGTCCGTACGCTGAATACTCTGGTATTATTGGAGGTGGAATACTGATTATTTTCGGAATCTATTCGATCCTCAAGGTTAGATCCAGGATTGACCTTTCGACTCGCAGCGCTATCGAATCTGATAAGCAATGGAAATATATTCTAAAGGGCTTCCTGGTAAATTTTGCTAATCCATTTGTAGTAATATTCTGGATTGCCACTGTCAGTGGAGTATCAGCTCAATACAGTACTTCCACAGAAATTTTACTCTTTTTCAGCCTGGTTATCAGTCTTGTTTTTGTAGGTGATGTGACCAAGGTACTCTTGGCCAATAAATTAAAAAGCCTGATAACCGTTCGGTTCATTAAGATCATGAACTTGTTCGTGGGATTGATTTTGACTGGAGTGGGTGTTCGTCTTTTATTTGTCTCCCCTGAATCGCTCCAGTTTTAGGCTAATCCTGAAGTACATTGGAAAGAAAGGTAGACTTAATCAACAACCAGATTATAAATAATATCATCGCCCAATACAGGTAGTTTAAATAGAAATCAGTAGTATCCTTGTAACGTGATTCCCTGATCTCGGCCTTTTCATATTGGTCAATCAGGGAAAATACTTCCTCGAGAGCAGTGTTATTAGAGACCCTGTAAAATTTACCCTCTCCAATGTCGGCAATTTCACGTAAGGTGGTTTCATCAAGTGTATTTTCGACCATACGGGGCCTTCCGAAGAAATCCTTTCCGAAAGGCACTTTTCCTTCTTTGCCGATGGCAATAGTGTAAATCTTTATATTGTAGGAGGATGCCAATCGTGCAGCCATAATCGGGTCGATATTACCCGCTGTGTTATCACCATCACTCAGCAGAATTAACACCTTGGATTTCGTGTCGGATTCGGTCATGCGATTTGTGGCTACTGCCAGGGCACTGCCTATTGCCGTCCCGCGATTTTCAATCATATCAAAATTGATTTCCTCGATATAACTTTTCAAAAGACTATAGTCGGTAGTGAGTGGCGATAAGCTATAGGCATCACCTGAGAATACCACCAATCCAATGCGGTCCTGGAACCTGCCATCTATGAAATCAATGGCTGTCATTTTAGCTGATTCCAACCTGTTCGGCTTGAAATCCTCGATTTGCATGGACTGTGAGATATCGATTACGAGCATGATATCTATACCTTCTGTCCACTGTTCTACCTTTTCATTGGACTTTTGTGGCCGTGCCAGGGCTACCAATAGCAAGGTTACAAACAGGAAAAATATCAAACTCGGTATAACCCTGATCAGATTCCATATGCTGGACTTGATTTGGCTTTTTTGAAGTGCTACCGGGAGTTTCTGGCTGAATAACTGGTTGGTGATTAACCTGATGATCCATAGTATGGGTATTAGAAGAATTCCATAGAGCACCAGCGGCTGATCCCATTCATAGGATCGAAGGGTAGCCGGTGCAAACCAGAACAGGTCATACCATGGTATTTCGTAGCTAGTTAAATCTTCCATGAGCCACCTCTTCAAGTTTTTGTTCATACCGCTCCTGGCAAAGTTCTTCAAGAATCGAAAGATTTGACTTTACCTCATGCAGCTCTGCCGACGAATAAATAGCCTTGTCTATGGTTCGAAGGGTTCTTATCATTCTCTCATCCGGATCAAGTTGAGATAGTTCTTTTGTCGTGAGTTTACGGTAGGGAACGGATTCAAGTTCCTCCATATACTCCTTCCAGTGGATAAGCAACGATTCACTCATTGTTGGAAGCCGGTCCTCGTTGAGTTGGGCTAATAAGCTATCGTATATTTCTCGGAATTTTTCATTCGCACGTTTCATTCTTCGGATTTTCAGGTATTTAATGATTTTCTTTCCGAACAACAACCAGATAACCACTACGATCAATATTACAGAGAAAAGACCCGCAATGACAAAAGGATAATTAATGGGCTTTGGGACCCTGTAATATTGTGTATCCTCTTGAAGAAAAATCGCCCCGAGTGAATCGGGACTTGACCTAACGGTATGGATCAGTGCAAAACTATCCTCAGGGACCATAAGTACAGATGAGTCACCGTCCGATAGCCGATAGATACCAAGACTGAATTTTTGAATACTGTCGACCTCAAAGGATGTCAGGTAATAGACGGCGGAATCCTTTACAATTCCATTCTCATAGATGGAGGGAAACCATAATTTTTCGTGAAATTCATAAGGAAAATAATTTCCAGTTGAGTCTGGAAAAACGAGATCGATCTCGATCGGATATTCTGCGGAGACAGAAAAACCGATTGGCAAGCCAATCTTTGTGCTGTCCTTCAGGAATTTACCTTTTAGTTGGATATCCTGTCCAAATGAACAGATTCCTGAAAGTGTAAGAAGCGTCAGTAAAAGAACAACCTTAGACACGCTTCATTGATTTATTCCTAACCTTGAATAGCCTGAGCAACTTGGGTACATAATCTTCTTCCGTGCTTACGGAAATAAAGTTGACCTGGTTCCGCTTGCTGAAAGTTTCAAGCATATCTGCATTTTCCTCAGCAGCGTTTTGGACCCTGTCCCGGAAATTACCAAAAGACGTGTTGATCCATAAGGTTTTACCCGACTCTTTATCATGTACGGGTATAATCCCAAGCTTTGGCAGTTTTGTTTCCCTCTTGTCGGTGATCCGAATCAAGACAAGGTCGTGTTTCCTGGCCAACCCTTTAAGATTATGCATGTAGTCGTCATCGATAAAGTCTGATATAAATATTACTACACTTCGTCGCTTAAGTGTATTCAAGGTGTAAAGAATAGCACTATTGAGATTTGTGTTCGAGCTGGCCGGTTTGAGATTTACCAGGGTATTAATGATCTCATATGCATGCTTTAAGCTTTTACTGGGTCTTATATATTTCTCCTTGCGATCGGAAAAGCAGATCAAACCGGTGGCTGAAGATTCCTTGGCGGCGACGAGTGCAAGTACACCACATATCTCTTTACCGACGTCCAGTTTCATGTTTCCCGGGCTGCCGATTTCCTGGGAACCACTGACATCCAACATGAAAAAAACGGTTTGTTCTTTACCCTCTTTAAAGGTTTTGACAAATGTGCCATGTCCCTTAGCACTGACATTCCAATCAATTGTCCGGATGTCGTCCCCATACTGGTATGCCCGGACATCATCAAATTCAAGCCCAGAACCTTTAAATATGGAGTGGAAGTCTCCCTGCATCTGGCTATTGATAGCCTTCCGGATTCTAATCTCGTATTTGCGCAGCTTTTTAATGAGGTCCTTCATATCGACATCCCTTCGAATCGGCAAAAATAGGAGAAAAAATGGTAAATTTGGGCCTATTAAAAGGAAAGCGGTCGGATGAAAGGATGGATAGTGATATGGATACTCTTATTACTTTGGGGATGCAGTAAACCCAGCGTGCCTGATCAGTATATGCAGGAGGAAGAGCTTGCCGAAATTCTCCTTGATATTTATATCGCCGAAGGTAAAATAGATTCAGACCTCACTCATATTAGCTCTTCAAAGATATATCCCGTTTATCGAGAGTATATTTTTGAAAAACACGGAATAACGGACTCAGTCTATAACGCCAATATGGCTTATTACCTTACTCATCCCGAGTTTTTCGACAAGGTATATGAAATCGTTATTGACAGCATGCAGGTCAAAAGGCAGAGATTAAGTAACTGAGATGCTCATTCCCAAAAAAATTGAGGAGAAGCTGGGGTTTAACGAAGTCCTGGATGAGATCAGTATACACTGTCACTCCGGTTTGGGTAAATCCAGGGCGGCTAATCTGCATTTTGAGCCCGATGCTGAATCCTTGAGGTCTGAGTTTAACCTGCTTTCAGATTTCATTACGCTTAAACAGTCTGGTGGAGTGTCGTTCAGGGAATTGGAAGGTATCATCGGGATTCTAAAGATTATCGCTGCCAAAGGATCTGTGTTAGAAGTAGAACATCTGTCGACCCTGAAAAATCTCGTTTCGACAGCTTTTGACTGGCAAGTATTTATCCGAAAAAACAATGATTTTGATTCATTATTGCCGGAGGCGCTGAATTGGGAAACCATTGAATCGTTAAATCTTAAACTGCATACTCTGGTTGACGATGAAGGACGGATCAAGGATTCAGCAAGCCCTGTCCTCAAAAAGGTCAGGAAAGAACTGGCAGGACAAGATTCCCGGATACGAAAGACCCTTCATAAAATATATGATGATCTTCAAAAGGATGGATTGATACCGGATGGGAGCAGTGTGGCAGTAAGAAATGGAAGAATGGTAATTCCTGTTAAATCAGAGTATAAAAAGCGAGTGGATGGTTATGTGCAGGACGAATCGGCTTCTGGAAATATCACCTACATCGAACCGCCGGCCGTGGTTGAAGCATCGAATAAATTAGCCGGACTGAAACAGGAGGAACGGAGGGAAATTTTCCGTCTTCTTGAACAAATCTCCCAAAGGTGTTATTCGGAAAATCCTGCAATCCAGCAGGTGGCCAATTGGGTTGGCCAGCTCGAATTCCTCCAGGCCAAATCAGCTTTTGCGGAGAAGTACAGCCTTACGATTCCAGGCATTGTAAAAGAGGGGAGTAGCATAAGATTGGTTGATGCTTTTCATTTTGGACTTTGGAAATCAAACCAGAATGAAGACCGAATTACGGTTCCGTTAAGTCTTGAACTAGACTCAAAAAATAGAATTGTGGTCATTTCAGGTCCAAATGCGGGAGGGAAATCTGTAGCACTTAAGACTATTGGACTGGCACAACTTATGTTTCAATACGGAATCCCTGTGAAAGCCTCGGAAGGTACTGAGATGAAGGTATTTCAGTCAATATTTATAGATATCGGTGACAATCAATCTATTGAAAACGACTTAAGCACCTATAGTTCCCACCTGCTGCTCATGAAGAGATCATTGGAAAATGCCAATCCGGGAACCCTGGTCCTTTTTGATGAGTTTGGTTCCGGAACCGAGCCAAGAATAGGCGGTGCAATTGCTGAAGTCGTGCTTAGGGAATTGAATGCACTCAGGTGTTATGGTGTAGTAACAACACATTATTTGAATATTAAGGAATTTGCGGAGAGAGAGGAAGGCATCCTGAATGCTAACATGCAGTTTGATGTCAATGAAATGGAGCCTCTCTATAAATTTCAAATCGGAAAGGCAGGCAGTAGTTTCGCTATTGAAATAGCCCGGAAATCTGGAATCCCACAATTAATACTCGAGAAGGCTTCGGAAATTTCGGGAATAGACCTGGTTGAACTTGAGGTAATGCTAGCCAGGGTTCAGCAACAATCAAAAGAGTTGGAAGACAAGGAAATTGAGATACAAACCCTCAAGGATAAGCTAGAAACTGAACGCAGACAATACATCGAACTCAAGCATACTCTGGATTCACGGAAAAAGGAGATACTGAGCAAAGCGACGAAAGAAGCAGAATGGATATTAGAGGATGCAAACCGTGAAATAGAGAAAACTATTCGTCACATAAAAACCAGTAAGGCACACAGGGAAGAAACTAAGAAGGTCAGATCTAAGCTTGAGAAGAAAAAGGAGAGTATTCATAAAAAATCACAAGAGGCAGAGGGTAAAATGCGACAAAAGAAGGTCGAGCAATTTGCACAAGGGGACCGGGTAAAAGTAATTGGCCAGGACTCATCGGGTGTGATAAGAAAAATAGGAAAGAAAGATGCTGAGATTCAGTTTGGTAGCCTGACCCTAAGGGTTTCCGTCAACAAATTGGAAAAGGTTCATGAATCCGAGGTAGAGAAGAAGCAACAATCCATTTCACGCAAAAAGGGAATTGATATTACCGGCCGGAAAGCCCGGTTCAATACGGAATTGAACATACGGGGTTTGAGAGGTGAAGAGGCGATCCTTAACCTTGAGAAATTCCTCGATGATGCAATCCTCCTGGGGAGTTCAGATTTACGGGTCTTGCACGGGAAGGGTGATGGTATTCTCAGGAACCTGGTTCACAACGCATTGCGAAAACATCCTTCAGTTGAGCGATATCACGAAGAGCACCCTGAAAGGGGTGGGGCAGGGGTCACTGCCGTATTCTTAAAATGAGGAACTAGTTAGTAAAAGTGAAGCGGTATTCACCGTTTACAACCTCTGTACGCCCTGAATTATGGATGGTATTATCAAAAGTGAAGGTCATCGTTAGTTGATTATCACTGGCATTGATAGCTATTTCAAGTGCGTCATCCCTTACCACCAGGTTGATGTTCGGATTGTCCGCTGTCCCACCGAATTCCCAGGTGCCACTACCGGGCCAGGGGCCTCCTGACAATCCTCCTGTTGTGGTATAACCATTGGAAGCGGTTTCACTGGATGTCAGGGTAAGTGTAAAACCGGTCCAGTCTGCAGTACGATCTTCGATACCGTCAAAGAGCACGTCGGATACGGTCCAGGTTTTTGTACCGTTTTCACCAGCGAGCTTTATGGTTTGTAATTCTGCTGGAGTAGGATCAGGATCAGGTCCGGGTCCACAAGCTGAAATCATGGTAAAAACAGCTAATATTAGAAAAATTGGCAGTACTCTTTTCATTGTTAAGTCTTTATAAGCTACTAATATACAAACGACCGATTTATATCAGCAATATTACCGATACAAAAATGGATTCAAAAAAATGCTAATAGGTAACCTAATAGTTGTAACCTTTCATAATTCCGCGGTCTGAGTTCCGCAGAAAATTGATAATTTCATCCCTCTCTTTACTAGGTGGAAGCTCCACTTCCATGAGCTCCATAGCTTTCGAGTTGTTCAGTCCCTTTAAATAGATATAACGATATATTTCCTGGATTTCACTGATCTTTTCGGAATTGTAGCCTCGTCTCCTTAGGCCAATCGAGTTAATGCCGCAAAATGAAAGCGGTTCTCGTGCAGCTTTGGTGTAGGGAGGCACGTCCTTCCTCACGAGGGAACCCCCTGAAATCATACAATGTGCTCCAATTTTAACAAATTGGTGAATGGCGCTGGCACCTCCCACAATGGCATAATCCTCTACAATTACGTGGCCAGCCAGTTGTACTGCATTTACTAAAATACAATGATTGCCGATCACGCAATCATGGGCTACATGGACATACGCCATTAGAAGCGCATTGCTTCCAATTTCGGTTTTTAGCCGGTCGTTAGTACCACGGCTTATAGTTACCGCTTCCCTTATAACAGTATTATCACCTATATGGGTTTCTGTTTCTTCTCCACCGTACTTTAAATCTTGTGGAATCGCTGAAATAGATGCCCCGGGGTATATTTTTACATTTTTGCCGATTCTTGCACCTTCAAAAATAGTAACGTTGGGTCCAATCCAGGTGCCCTCATCAATCGTCACATTTTTATGTATCGTGCAAAATGGTTCAATAACAACATTCCTGGCAATTTTTGCTTCAGGATGGATATACGCTAATGGTTGATTCATAAATCTTTCCTTACAATACTGGCTACCATTGTGCCTTCACAGACGAGATTTTTCCCAACATAACCCCTTCCATACATTTTCGCAATGCCTCGCTTAATTGGTGCCAGTAATTCACATTTGAGGATCAACGTATCACCCGGTAATACCATTTTTCTAAACTTGAACCCTTCGATACTCAGGAAATAAGTCCAATAGTTCTCAGGGTCCTCAACAGTATTCAAAACCAGGATTCCACCGATCTGGGCCATCGATTCAACCTGTAATACCCCCGGGAATACAGGGTTGTTTGGAAAGTGGCCCTGGAAAAACGGTTCGTTCATGGTTACATTCTTGATCCCGGTAACACTTTCTTCATCGAGGTGGATGATCTTATCAATCAGAAGAAAAGGATACCTATGTGGCAGGGATGCTGTGATCTGGTTGATATCCAGAACAGGGGGGAGGTTTGGATCATATTTGGGGACGCTGTGTTTTTCAGCTTCCACCATAGCCTTCTTAAGTTTTCTTGCAAATGCAACATTGGCCGCGTGACCAGGCCTTGCAGCTAGTATTTGTGCCTTGATTGGTCTTCCGACAAGTGCCAGGTCACCCATAACATCCAGGAGCTTGTGCCTGGCGGGCTCATTCTTGTAGCGCAATTCTACATTATTGAGGATTCCTTCCTGTTTTACTTCTACTTTCGGCTTATTGAAAAGCTCAGCGAGGTAATCTAATTCGTCATCTTCCACCTTTCGATCGACAACGACTATCGCGTTATTCAGATCGCCACCTTTAATGAGGTTGTTCTTATGCAATTCCTCTAACTCATGCAGAAAACAAAATGTTCTGCAATTGGCTATTTCATCCTGGAACTGGGAAATGTCTGTCAACGAGGCATGCTGAGAGCCCAAAACAGGTGAATTATAATCCACCATTACCGTTACCCGGTAATCATCGAGAGGAAGGGCTGCCATTTCAACATCCCTCGATGGTTCGCGGTAAAAAATACTGTCCTGCACCTCGAAAAAATTTCTGAGCGCATTTTGTTCCTTAGAACCGGCTTTTTTAAGGATATTGACAAATTCCACACTGCTGCCATCCATAATAGGGGGCTCTGGGCCATCCAACTGAATGAGTATATTGTCGATCTCCAAGCCTACAAGTGCTGCCAAAACATGTTCTACCGTAGCTATTCGGGCACCATTTTGTTCAATGGTGGTACCTCGCGAAAGGTCTACTACATTATCGACATCGGCGTCTACTATGGGTTCCCCTTCAAGATCAACCCGCTGAAATTTGATTCCATGGTCAGGTTTTGCCGGAAGGAATTTCATTTTGGTGTCAACCCCAGTGTGCAATCCGACACCACTCAAGGTTACCTCTTTACTGATGGTATGCTGCTTGATGTTCATTCTTTGTCTGAAAATTCGGGCAAATTTAGCACTTTTTCTTCAAGTTGTTTGAGACGTCTGCTCATTTCGGGCAAAGTGGTGAATACCGTGTAAGATTTAAAGTAGTCCATTACGGAGATGGCTGGAGAACCAATGATCTTGGTTCCCTTCTTTTTTACTGACTTTGCAATGCCGGCCTGTGCACCTATTCCTGTATTATCCGCAATTTCAAGGTGACCCGCAATACCCACTTGTCCACCCATCATGCAGTATTTTCCCACTTTACTACTCCCTGAAACGCCAGTTTGAGCTGCCATTACGGTACTCTCACCGATACGAACGTTATGCGCAATTTGAATCAGGTTATCCAGTTTGGCGCCTTTTTCAACCACCGTAGATTCACCTGGTAAGGTTGCCCTGTCTACTACCGTGTTGGCTCCGATGTTTACTTCATCTTCCAAAACTACGTTACCTAACTGTGGAATACTATCATAGCTTCCATCCTCCCTGGGGGCAAAACCAAATCCGTCGCTTCCAATTACGGCTCCACTGTGGATCACAACGTTTCGGCCGATAATACAATGATCCTGGACCTTAACACCTGGATAAATGACAGTGTTTTCACCGATCCTGACATTTTCGCCTATGAAGCTGTTTGGATAGAGCTTAACGTTGTCAGCCAATTCAGAATGAGCCCCGATATAGGAAAAAGCACCGCGGTAAATATTCTTACCCACCTTAGCGGTTTCATGGCAAAAGCTCGGTTGTTCTATTCCGTTTTTGTTATCCCTTGCTGCCTGTTCGTATTGTTTGAGGATCATCGTGAATGCCAGGTAGGGGTCATCAACCCTTATAAGGGTAGTCTTCACTGGTTTAGTAATACGAAAATCTCTTTTTACCAGGATCGCCCCGGCATCTGATTCATAGACAAAAGACTCGTACTTGGGATTTGATAAAAAGGCCAGGTCTTTTGGCCCCGCAGTCTCAATCTTCGCAATATTGTTTAATACTACATTTTCATCGCCTTCTATTTCACCGCCAAGAAGACCTGCCAGTTGTTTAGTACTTAACTCCATTCTCAGAGGTAGAGATTTTTTGGTTTACATAAAAAATGTTTTGACACGACCCTGCTCATTGCCTGGATATTAGGTAAATCTGCAGCATCGGCAATGTCAACTATTTGACCGTTCTTTTGGAGCATTTGTATGCCATTGCCGCCCGAAAGGTAAGCCTCATTAGTGACTTTACCATAGGAAAGGAAATATCGGGTTTCCTGGTTGAGTACATTATACTTATGTGCAACTGCATTTTTAAGACTCATCAATTCATCTTTATCGATGGCTTCTGAACTCAGTTTCACCCTGAAGATTTTCCTATCTAGGAACATTTTTGAGAGGGTAGATAATATCTTATCATTTACATGTACCCAAAGTTTAAGAGACCCAATCACATCATAATCATCTATTCTTCCGAATTTGGATAGGACCTTGTTCTCAACCAGATTTTCGTGTTCCGGTGGATTGCTCAGAATATCCATGAAGTCCGGGGGCCCGGGAAGTACCTCACCTGCTTTTACCAGGTCACGCGCACGTGAGATAATATTTACTAGCAGCCTGTCTGCCCCAAGGCTGGTTTTGTGGAGATAGACTTGCCAATACATCAATCTCCTGGCATTTAGAAAGTTTTCAATCGTATAAAGGGCCTTTTCTTCTGCCACCAGTTTATTATCAACAACATTGAGTAGTTGAATGATCCTGTCAACATTGATACGTCCTTCAGGTACGCCTGTAAAGAAACTGTCCCTGAGAAGGTAGTCCATCCTGTCAAGATCCAGTTGGCTGTTTACAAGTTCATGAAAGAAATAACGGTGATAACTATTCCGAAAAATCTTAAGTGTGAGGTCAAGGGCTCCATTGAATTGCTTATTGAGCAAGTTCATGTACTGGTAACTAATACTTTCGTGAGAGACATTAGGCATCAGTACTTCTTCCAGTGAATGAGAAAAAGGACCATGTCCTATATCATGAAGCAAGACGGCAAGCTGAGTTGCTTCATATTCTTTATCACTTATTTCTATCCCCTTGACCCGCAAAGTATCCAGCGCTTTTTCTGTAATGCTCATTGCCCCAAGGGCGTGCTGAAAACGCGTATGGACGGCCCCGGGGAAAATATAATCTGAAATACCGAGCTGTTTTATCCTGCGAAGTCTTTGGAAAATAGGGTGATCGATTATCTCCAGTACTAGGGGACTTTTTATATGGATAAACCCATAAACTGGATCGTTGATAATTTTTACTATTTCCAAATTTTTTGGTAGATATTGGGGTGGTTCGTCGTATATTAAAGATTGCCAAAAAATAGCTGATGCAAAGATATAACATTTTGTGGGCTGACGATGAGATAGACATGCTCAAGCCTCATATCTTGTTCCTGGAGGGGAAGGGAAATACTATTACACCTGTCAATAATGGTGCTGAGGCTATAGAGATGTGCGAATCCCATCATTACGATGTGGTATTCCTGGATGAGAACATGCCGGGAATGAACGGACTGGAAACATTGAGCAAAATCAAATCGGTACATCCGAATCTTCCGGTTGTAATGATTACAAAGAATGAAGAGGAGAGTATCATGGAAGAGGCAATAGGGTCAAAGATTGCCGATTACCTGATCAAACCGATCAACCCCAACCAGATACTACTCTCGATGAAGCGCATCCTTGAGAATAAACGCTTAGTCACCGAGAAGACCAATTTGAATTTCCAACAGGAGTTCAGGGATATCAGCATGGCCGTTAATGGGGACCTTGATCACAGGGGCTGGATGGAAATTTATAAGAAACTGGTCTATTGGGAACTGGAGATCGAAAATACCGGAAATAACAGTATGGCCGAGGTCTTGAATATGCAGCAGGACGAAGCAAATGCAAATTTCGCCCGTTACATCCAATCTAACTACCACTCCTGGATAAATGACCCCAACATTGATCGTCCCCTGATGAGTCATCAATTGATGTCAAAGGAGGTTCTCCCCAAGCTCGAAGATCAATCCCCGCTTTTTTTCATACTAATCGATAATCTGCGATACGACCAATGGAAGATTATCGAGCCGTTTTTTATTGATGATTTTACGATTGAGCAGGAGGATTCCTACTATTCAATTTTACCTACCACGACTGCTTATGCCCGGAACTCCATATTTTCGGGAATGCTCCCTCTTGAAATGGCGGAAAACCACTCCCAGTTTTGGGTTGGGGAGGAATCTGAAGAGGGAAAAAATAACAATGAAGAGGACTGGATTGAAATTCTGTTGAAGAAGAATAATCTGTCTAATACAAAGTACAGCTATCAGAAGATCAAACACGTAAACCAGGGGAAAGCGCTAATTGAGAGCATTAATAACCTGATGAGCAGATCCCTCAATGTTATCGTTTACAATTTTGTTGATATGCTGTCACATGCAAGGACGGATATGGCAATGATTCGGGAATTAGCACCCGACGAGTCAGCTTACAGGAGTATTACACGTTCCTGGTTTCTGCATTCTCCACTGTTCGAGGCCATTAAAAAAATTGGTCAATTGGGTGGACGATTAGTGATAACTACAGATCATGGTACTATAAGGGTGAAAAAACCATTTAAGATTCTCGGGGATCGAAATACAAATACAAACCTCCGATATAAAGTAGGTAAAAACCTGGGCTATGAGGGCGGAAAAATATTGGAGTGCAAGAATCCCGCTGAATTTGCGTTGCCGCAAACCAGTCTTTCCGCCTCATTTGTGTTTGCAACAGAAAATCAATTCTTCGCCTACCCCAATAATTATAACTATTACGTGAACTATTTCAGGGACACTTTTCAGCATGGCGGAGTGTCATTGGAGGAGATGATTATTCCGATTATTTCTTTAAATTCGAAATATGATAGGCGAAGGGATTGAAGTATTACTTGAATCTGAATTACATAATTTGAGTCATGTATCAGGAATAATTGTTCGAGAATTGAACAGGTATCCCATTTGTCTGATGAAAGGTGAACTTGGTGCGGGAAAGACAACTTTGGTTAAGAGCGTTTTAGCCGAACTGGGAAGTCTGGATTCGGCTACCAGTCCTACGTTTTCCTTAATCAATGAGTATGAACTCAATAATTCCGGAAAAGCCTATCATATGGATTTGTATCGGCTTAACAGCAAGGCGGAAGTATTTGATATTGGATTCCAGGAATACCTCGAATCAGGGTACCCATGCCTGATTGAATGGCCTGAACTAGTAGAAGAATTAATTGATCCGCCTTATATGGAAATTATAATCCGTTCTCCCAGTGAGAATCGGCGTCAGTATCAACTTGTGAAGCATGACTAAACCCGGATTTGAAAAACTGGCCCAATCCTCGAGTCTTTACCCTCAGGAGCAACTGGCATCGATAAAATCAAAAAAAGGTTCCTTACAGATCGGGATGCCCCTCGAGATATCCCTTCAGGAGAGCAGGATATCACTGACACCGGATGCTGTGGAAATACTGGTGAATAATGGCCATGAAATTGTAGTAGAGACCAATGCAGGAGTAAGTTCAAAGTTTTCAGACAATGAGTACAGCGAGGCAGGAGCCAGGATCGTGTATTCACCTGAAGAGGTATATAAATCCAACATTATATTAAAGATCGAACCTCCCACCGAGGCTGAAATTGGGTTGATGAAAATGGGACAGACATTAATTTCTGCCTTGCAATTCGGAAATCAAAAGCCCAGCTTCGTCAATGAACTGAACAAGAAAAGAGTTACCGCCCTGGCTTACGAATTTATTGAAGACAAGGTGGGTGGATTCCCAATCATCAGGGCGTTAAGTGAGATTGCGGGAAGTACCGTGATGCTAATAGCGGCTGAGTACCTTAGTAACATTAACAATGGAAAAGGGGTGATTATCGGAGGTATTTCTGGTGTTCCGCCTACCAAAGTGGTAATACTGGGTGCAGGTACCGTTGCTGAGTTTGCGGCAAGGGCCGCCCTTGGACTGGGTGCCGAGATACAGATTTATGACAATCACCTTTATAAGCTGAGGAGAATAAAACACGCCATTGGGCAACAAGTGTACACCTCGACAATAGATACCGTCACTTTGACTTATGCTTTAAAGGATGCAGATGTGGTGATTGGGGCTATAAGACCGGAGAAGGGGAGAGTCAGGTACGTTATAAGCGAAGAAATGGTAGCGGCAATGAAACCTGACAGCCTGATTGTCGATCTCTCTATTGACCAGGGTGGCTGTATTGAAACCAGTGAGCTTACCACCTTAGATTCGCCAGTTTTCAGAAGGCACGATGTAATTCACTATTGCGTACCTAATATCGGCTCTAGAGTACCTCACACTGCAAGTACTGCCCTGAGCAATATTTTTACTCCTACGGTTATTCGCGCCGGCGAGGAGGGGGGTATTGAAGAAATGATCTTCAACCACAGCTGGTTTATGAAAGGTGTTTATTGTTACAAGGGATACGTAACAAATGAACAGGTGGCTCGTAAATTCGGAATGAAGTTCAAGGAACTTGAACTAGTGATGGCTGCAAGATTTTAATTCAACTTCGCCAGGCTTTTTTCCAAAGCAGCAATTTTTGATTCGGTATCAGCGAGTTTTTTCCTCTCATTAGCTACTACCTGCTCCGGGGCATTCTGCACAAACTTCTCGTTGTTTAGTTTTTTCAGGGTAACGTCCCTGAATCCTTGCGCATACTTCAACTCTTCCTGGAGCTTCTTTTTCTCCGCTTCGACATCTATCGATTCTGTTCTTGGAATATAGAACTCATGGCCATGAATGATGAACGCGGGCGATTCAAGAGAGTCAGATATTTTTTCAATGGAGTCGGTATTGGATAGCTTGCTTATTATCTCAGCAAAATGAGAAAGGTCAATATTATCAGAGGAGAGATATTGCAGAGATAGCACTTCTTTGGGTGAAATGCCCTTAGAGTTCCTGTAATTCCTGATTTGCGCGATGATTTCAAATGCGAGCTCCGACTCCTTAAGGAGTACGGTGTCAAAAGAACCGGGCTTAGGCCAGTTGGTAGTTATTATACAATCCTGATTATCCCGGTCTTTCATTGCATGCCATAATTCTTCAGTAATAAAGGGCATGAAAGGATGAAGGACTTTCAATACTTTCTCGAAAAATTCTATGGTCTTCTCATACGTAGCACGGTCGAGCGGCTCGCCAAATGCAGGCTTGATCATCTCAAGGTACCAGCTGCAGAAATCATTCCATGTCAACTTGTAAACCGTCATTAGAACATCACTGATCCTGTATTTGGTATAATGATCATTGATCTGATCAAGGGCCTGGTTAAATCTGCTTTCAAACCACTTGATAGCCATTTCGTTTTTAGGGGAAGATTCCTCAGTAATTTCCCATCCATTGACCAGTCGGAAAGCATTCCAGATCTTGTTAGCAAAATTCCTTCCCTGCTCGCAGAGTTTCACATCAAATAGGAGGTCATTTCCGGCAGGACTGCTGAATAACATCCCGGTTCGTACTGCGTCTGCGCCATATTCTTCCATCAGCTCTATTGGATCAGGAGAATTTCCCAGCGATTTTGACATTTTCCTTCCCTGTTTATCCCGAACAATACCTGTCAGATAAACATCTTTAAAGGGCTTTTCATCCATGTATTCATATCCCGCGATGATCATGCGGGCCACCCAGAAGAATAGTATTTCTGGTGCTGTAACAAGCACTTCTGTGGGATAGTAGAATGAGAGTTCCTCGTTTGATCCGGGTTTGATCTTGCCCTTTTCACGATCAAAGTGACTGCTCGCAAATCCATTAAAGACCTCAATTGGCCAAAGCCACGAACTTGCCCAGGTATCTAAAACATCGGGATCCTGTGTTAATTCATCTGCGGATAGTGATTTGTTGCCGGATTTTTCACGGGCCAATCGAAGTGCCACTTCGGGGGATTCCGCCACGACAAAATCATCTTCTCCATCACCATAATAGTATGCAGGTATCCGGTGTCCCCACCACAATTGACGGGAAATACACCAATCCCTCACGTTCTCCATCCAGTGTCGATAGACATTCTTGAATTTGGAGGGATATAGCTTGATTTCATCTCCTTCTACCGCATCAAGTGCCCTTTTGGATATATCTTTCATCCGTATGAACCACTGTAGCGACAGTTTAGGCTCTACCACAGTATCAGTCCTCTCTGAACGTCCGATTTTCGTAATGAAATCTTCGGTACCCACTAGATGCCCGGCTTCCTTCAGGTCTTTGACTATTTCCTTCCTTACAACAAATCTATCTTTACCCACATACTTTTCTACCTCACATCTTTCATTGAGCGTCCCGTCATCATTTAAGGTATCTATGACTTCTAAATTATGTCTCTGTCCAATTTCATAATCGTTTGGATCATGGGCGGGTGTTACCTTCAGGCAGCCTGTCCCGAAGTCCTTGTCAACATAAGAATCCGCAATGATTGGAATAGGCCTGTTTATGAATGGTACGAGGGCATTTTTTCCGATGAGAGATTTATATCTTTTATCATCCGGATTTACCGCAATTGCAGTGTCACCGAGGATAGTTTCAGGGCGTACAGTAGCAACAGTGACATATTGATCTTGCGATCCTTCAATTTGGTATCGTAGACTGTAAAGGGCGGCCTGCTCTCCTTCTTCACGATATAAGACTTCCTCATTCGATAAAGCAGTCTTTGCCTCCGTATCCCAATTGATCATCCGAAGACCCCGGTATATGTAACCCTTATTATAGAGATCAATGAATACACGAATAACTGCATCATAATAATCGGGGTCCATGGTGAAACTGGTCCGTTCCCAATCACAGCTCGCTCCCAATTTCTTAAGTTGTTCGAGAATTATTCCACCATA
>JAHEKQ010000092.1 GCA_024638265.1 Flammeovirgaceae bacterium | reverse complement strand
CGGGTTCGCTTATGTCTCCAGATCAGGCGAAGATCCAGCAGGATCATCTGTCCGGTTATACCGCGACTCTCCAGGAATTGAATTCTTTGGAGCGAATCCACCCCACTTTTCCGGCTCGGTATCACCTCGTCGGGATACAACTTCCCCTTTAGGTATAAATAATTGAGGGAATAAGTGAATATAATCCATACTACCGGGAGGGCAATGGTCCAGGGATTCTTTACCAGGAACGTAAAAGCCCAAGCGGAGGCACCGGAAAGTGACAGGATCTCAAAGTAATCCAACAAGACCAAAGCAATCAGCAACACTCCTACCATACCCACGATGGATGCCTTCCCGGTAAGCTGTCTTTTCAGGTAGGTGGCCAAAAAGTTATTGGCAAAAACCAGGATCATAAACGAAAGCAACCATACCCATCCAATCCCTGTACCATATGCAGGGGCCACTACCTTAAAGGCAAAAGGGGCCACAATTAACAAAGGCAGGTAGTTGCCAAAAGCCACAATGGACTTTCCGGAGACATAATGAAGGATGGCCGATTTCTTTATCGGCAAGTGGAGGTAGGTCTCAATATTCAGAACCGGAAGGTTTTGCAGCATGAAACGCATGAACAGCTCAAAGCCGAGGTAATATACAAGGGCCCCACAGAAAATAGTATAGGGATCCTCCCCGGGGAATGTATCTAGCAGGATTTTGTCAATAAATAAGCCAATGACCAGGAAATTCAACAAAAGAATTCCCATTACCAGCCCGAGGACAATATTTAGGATGATCGACTTCTGCCATATCGAAGCCCGGATCATCTCTTTCCACTGGTGACGGATAAACCACTTGTAGATCATAGTTGAATATACTGTAAGGTAGAATATTGATTGGGGGGATTAATGGTGTGTGGTCAGTGGGTCAGTTGGTCGGTAGGGGGTATAAGGGTCCTACCACTTATCACCTATCACCTACCACCTACCACCTTTATTCGTTGCATAGTAAACAATTCCGGTCCTCATGCGTAGAAGGTTAGGTGATGTATCAACCGAAATAACATGAAACGCATATATATAATAGGATTAATTGCTTTAAGCATTGTGACAACCAAAACGGTTGCGCAACCACCGGGTGTTCAGTCGTATGGACAAGCCACGCCCGGGAATAAGGTGGGTTACGGAAAATTCAGCGGAACCGTACTGGATGAAAATAATCAACCCGTACCCTATGCCACCATATCTATTTTTAAATCAGCCGATCAGAAATTAGTCAATGGAACGATCGCAGAGGATAATGGCAAGTGGGTAATCCGAAATGTACCTGAGGGAGAATTTAAAGTAGTGATTTCTTTTATCGGTTACGATCCGATAGATCGGGGTCCTTTCAAGGTAACGGGAAAAGGCGAATCCTACGACCTGGGTGAAATTGCACTCGAGACGGGATCTACTGAGTTGGATGAGGTGGTAATTGAAGGTCAGCGCGTACTGATTGAGGACAAGGTGGACCGTATTGTTTACAATGCCGAGCAGGATCTTACCACTGCCGGTGGTGATGCATCAGATGTTTTGAGAAGGGTTCCCTTGCTGTCCGTTGACTTGGATGGCAATGTATCATTGAGAGGGAGTAATAATATTACTGTCTTGATTGATGGCAAGCCATCAACCATTACGGCGGGTAATCTGGCCGATGCATTAAGGCAAATTCCCGCGGACGAAATAAAATCCGTAGAGGTAATTACTTCACCCTCCGCAAGATATGATGCGGAAGGAACCGGTGGAATCATCAATATCATTACCAAAAAGAATAACCTGCAGGGCGGAACGCTTTCCGTAAACACCGGGGTGGGTTACAGGGGATCGAACCTGGGATTGAACGCCGGTTACAGGACCGGGAAATTAGGTCTCAGCCTGGGGGGAAATGGATTCTCAGGATATAATATACTCGGATCATTTGAAAATGAGCAGATCGTAACGGACGAGTTTGGCAACGAGCTTTCCAGGACCAATCAATTTGCCGAAACCTTGAGTTCAAGGGTAAACGGAAGATTCAATTTTGGCTGGGATTATACCTTTAACAAGTACCATTTTATTGGTGGTGGAGTCAATTACAGGATTTTTGATGCCAGGAGCGATCAGGATGATCGCCTTACGTCAATTATGGATAACAATGGAACGCGCTCTTTCCTCCAGGATGTATTCACTCTGACCAATTCCAACAGTGTTGATGTCAATTTCAACTATATCAGGTCCTTCGAAGAAACGGGTAAGGAAATCAGCTTGATATCCCTGTACAGCCAGGATGCCAGGAACAATGATTTTAATATTGAGAATCTCTCCGGATCAAACCCGATCGATACAAAGAATGAGAATATCAGCTTCAATAAGGAATTCACCATCCAGTTGGATTATGTAGAACCTATTGGCGATAAAGCCAAGTTTGAGACCGGGTTGAAAAATATTTCAAGAACTGTTACCAGTGATTTTCAGCTTTTCCAGCGGCAGGGTGGTGGTGAGTTTACAGAAGTACAGGGAGCTTCAGTAAGTAACTTCTTCAATTATAATCAAAATGTTTCTGCAGGTTATGTTTCTGCACTGGTGGAGCTTCCTTCCAATTTCACAATCCAGGCCGGTGGTCGATATGAGTATACCACGATTACGGCTAACTTCTCCGATGAGGCTAATCTGGACATTGGGGACTACGGAACTTTTGTTCCCAGCATCAACATTTCCAAGAAACTGAAGAATAATAATACTATCAAGTTTGGGTACTCCAGGAGACTGGCACGCCCCAGTTTACAGTTTTTGAATCCGAATATTAACGCAGCCAACCCATTGGATATCAGCCAGGGAAATCCCGACTTGCTGCCTGAATTCACCGACCAGGTAGAAGTTTCCTTTAGCAGCTTTAAGCGAGCCACCTCGATTAATATTTCAGCGTTTATTAGAAATACTAATGGAAGCATCCAGTCGGTGAGAGAGACGATCGGACAAGACACAGTTTTCACCACTTTCCAGAATATCGGGGAAGAGGATGCCTATGGTATCAATGCTTTTGGGAGCATCAGGAAAGGGAAACTCACCCTTAATGGAGGTATTGATGCATATTATGCGGTCTTGACCAACAATATTGATGATCCACTCTTTAATGCTCAGAATGAAGGTTTTGTGTTCAATACACGACTGTTTGGAAGTTATAAAATAACTGACCGATGGGCATTGCAGATGTTCGGTTTCTACAGGAGTGCAAGGGTCCAATTACAGGGATTTACTAATCCATTCTATATTTATAGCTTAAGCATTAATAGGAATTTCAAAGATAATAAAGGAAGCATCGGAATTGGTGCAAATAACTTTGCCACCCCGAGAAGTTTCCTCAATTCGGAGATTACGACTCCATTCCTTACCCAACGCAGTACCAGGGAACTTCAGCTATTGAACTTTCGTGTGAATGTTAGCTATCGAATTGGTAAACTGACCCAACGCGCCTCGAAGAAGGTAAGGAACGTATCTAATGATGACCTGAAGCAAGGGGCGAGCAATGATAATGAGGGGAATGGGAATCGATGAGTAAAGTTGTAGGGTAGTAAAGTAGGAGGACTTTACATCATTACCACTTTACCACTTTACCACTTTACCACTTTACCACTTTACCACTTTACCACTTTACCACCTTACCACATTACCCCCTTACCACCGTCCACCATCCACCACTAATATCCACTTCTACTTCCATATGCTTCACTAAATGCATAATTTCCTGTTGCTAAACGAATCAACATGAGCAAACAGGGGAGTGGGTTTACCCTCGTATTCATTAGTGCCGTCGCTGCACTGGGAGGATTTCTTTTTGGGTATGATACCGGTGTAATCAACGGAACCCAGTTTTATTTCAGTAAATATTTCGAACTGACCGCAGCTACAAAAGGCTGGGTGGTGGGCAGTGCCCTACTGGGTTGTTTTGCTGGAGCCATAATTGCCGGACCGCTAAGCCGTAGTTACGGGAGAAAAATCTCGCTCATACTATCTGCATTATTGTTTACGGTATCCGCCTGGGGATCCGGGCTTCCCGGATTTGTCCCGGAATCGGTAACCATGCTGGTGGTATTCAGGCTCATTGGCGGGTTGGGAATCGGGATCGCCTCCATGAACGCTCCTATGTACATCGCCGAGCTTGCCCCGGCCAAAGTCAGGGGAAAGATGGTGACCCTATACCAGATGGCCATTGTCCTGGGATTTTTCATCGTATTTATCGTTACCTATTTTATTGGCTCGGGGGGTGATGAGACCTACAACCTGGAGCGGGGCTGGAGATTAATGTTCTGGTCTGAATTAGTGCCCTGTTTACTGTTTTTTCTCCTCTTATTACTGGTGCCGAGAAGTCCGAGATGGCTGGTACTAAAGGGACGTGACGAAGAGGCAAAGAAAGTACTGATACGCATCCATGGTGAGGAAACGGCTAACAGGGAGATGGGTGAAATTAAGGAATCCATCAACCAGGAAGGGGGAGTCCCGATTCGGCAGATTTTTAAAAGGAGTATTATCCCTATCATCCTTATCGGATCGGTTCTCTCCATCCTGCAACAGTTTACAGGGATTAACGCTGTACTTTATTACGGGGCCGACATATTTGAAAAGGCACTTGGCTTCGGACAGGAAGATGTCCTGGCCCAACAGATCCTGCTGGCGGGAGTAAATGTGATATTTACGGTGCTGGCCATGTTCACCGTAGATGGCTGGGGAAGAAAGCCGCTGGTGATCTGGGGCGCTATTGGAATGTTCGCAGGCTTTTCCATGCTCGGGTTCACCATTATGTTTGATATGGTGGGTATCGTATCGTTGATCGGAATCCTGACCTTCATCGGCTCATTTGCCATGTCGATGGGCCCTATCGTATGGGTGATTCTCTCAGAGGTTTTCCCCAATTCCATCCGTTCGGTGGGCATGTCAATAGCCGTTGCTGCCCAGTGGGCCGCCAACTACTTCGTCAGCCAGACCTTCCCCATCGTGGTGGAGAGTGAAACCAACGTGGACGGAATCTGGAATGGAGCCCTGCCTTATTTCCTCTTCATGATTTTCATTGCCGTGATCGTGTGGTTCACGGTGAAATTCATCCCTGAAACCAAGGGTAAGAGTCTTGAGAAGATTGAGAAGATCTGGGAAGAGAAGTATGGGAAGATTGGATAAGTAAGAGTGCAGAGTAGAAAGTGAAAAGTGTAAAACACGCGTCTACGCGCCTGCCTGCTGCAGGCAGGTTTACACGTCTACGCGTCAACCAAATCATTACTTATCCCTCTTCTTCCCCAGCTTAATATCATACTCATCCAAAGTACCGGAGATTCTGACATTCAGGTAACTCGTCTTACTGCTGGGGTCTTTTTCTATAATCTCATCGTCACCTGTTTCCCCGTCTTCTGTCTTTTTATCCCCAAAAATCTTATACCGGGCAGCTTGTTTTACCACTTTCCATGGAATGCGTAGATAGTAGTCCAATTCCCCCAGCATGGACTGCTGGCCGGAAAGCTCATAATGGCCCAATGAGGACTCGATGGTCATGGCGGGAATGGTAATGGTTCCATTTTTTATATCCATCTGGTTTCTGAGCGTGTCAAACAGAACTGAAGACAGGTCTTTGTCTCCCATGTAGTCTGAGAGCAGAAGCACGGGGTCATAATTTTCAAGCCGGCCTTCCAACACCTCTACATCCAAATGTATTTCAGATTGGTCCAAATCCGGTACCATATCCGGATATACCCTGATATTCCCCGTAATATCTGCATAAAGCTTACCATGCAAATTATCTGACACCACCTCATCCTGGCCAAAATTCTCAAACTTGAACATCAGCTTGTCTAAGTCAGCATTGATCACCTTCAAGTTTGGTTTGAGATAGATTCGGTCCGGGTCGCTGCCATTGAAGTATCCCGACATGAGGAATTGTCCCCCGGCAGCATTCATACTCATCGTGTCAATGTGGATATAGTGATCATGGGTGGTTCGCAACCTGCCATGGATGTTCTGCAGGTCAATGCGGTGGTAGATAAAGTGGTTGACATCGACATCAAAGGTCATGTCGGTAAATGGGAGTTCGTAGATGTTAAACACTTCGCTATGTGCCTCCACATCCTCGGTAGTCCCCGTTTGTGGTGGGGTTGTATTGGATTCAGGTGAGGAAGTTGTGTTGAATGCAAATAATTGGTCGAAATCGATGTAATTGGCTCTCAATCCAAAATGATTATCCCGGAGCTTGATCGATTCATCCTCGCCGAGGTAATAGTTCATATCCATGTCGAAATCGGTACGACCTATTTTACCGTGCAGGTTTTCTACCACCAAATGGTCATCCTCATAATGGAACCTCCCGGCGAAGTTTTCGAAGCGCATGGGATGTACATGCATTTTGGCATCGAATTGATCCAAATTCACATCGATTGAATGTAATTCCGAGTCATTATAATGCATTTCCGCGTCAACATGCAGGGCGAGTTTCTCAAATTCCTCATGGCGGTAATCCTCCGGAACATAGTTCTCCCCTTTATAGGAAAATACATCCTCGAGCCTAATTAAGTCTGAGGTTAAGCTAATGTCGATCATCACATCTCCCTGCAGGGTGTCTTTCATCCAAAAGCCATAATCATGGATACTGCCACTGAAATGGAAGTCCGATGTGTCGATAAACCCGGTGAAGTCGACAATTTCCAGGTCCCGTTCATCAATGAGAATGTCCACATTGAAGTCATGCAGTTCGTGGGGGTAGTGTTTTAACTGGGCATGGAGTTTTTCCACGAAGAATTCACCTTCGGGGAGGTATTTGGATTCGGTAAAGGCCCGTGCATTCGATTCAAACTTCAACTGCAGGCTTAAATCCTCTATTTGCTCGTCAACCCCGGTACTGTCAATCTGAGAAAAACTGGTAAGCTCCGAGATGTCCAGCATATTCGAGGTGATATCAAGTGCTACCTCAACCGGTAAGTCCGTATGATGCACTATGGCTGGCAGATTGGACACCGAGCCCGTCAATGATAAGTCCGAAGCTCCCATTTTCAGATCGAACCGGTCCAGGACGCCTTTCTTTCCCGACATAGCGAGGTGCAGGTCTAGATTGTCAATAGGTGCCGGCAGGTTGGGGGATTCCACGTGCAGGTTTTGGACCGTCAATTCACTGAAATAGGCTTGATTTAACTCATTCAGGGCCTTTTCAGGCTGATCCAGGTCGATGATATCGTGAAAACGCATGTCGAGGTTAACATTCCCGGATACATTTTCAATGTCTGTCAGGTTGAAAAACCGGGCGAGAAAGTCCAGGTCGAAGTCGGTCTTTAGTTCCAGGTCCACATCCGGTTCGGCGAAGTTTTTCACGCTAAGGGAAGCCGTAAAGTTTCCCCTCTCCAGTTTAGAACTAAAATCCTTTATAGAGAACTCCATTGTTTCAAGTGATCTTCCTTCCCCGTTGGTAAAAAGGCCTTTAAAGCCCAGGTCCTCTATTTTTTTACCCGAATCTACATTTTCCATAAACGCCTCGTCAGCCCCGAATTCCGCAAAGATGAACGGCATCTGCCCATCGGATGTTGGACCGATTACGTCCGCCCGGAAATAAATATTTCCCGCATTGTTATAGCGTTCCAGGACGGGGATAAGATCTTCCGGTGCGAATGCGATAAGCAAATCAAAATTGGGCTTGCTGCCATTCGCATGGAGATCCAATGACATATCCTGTTTTGTTTCGATGTTTCCATACACATTGAATTCACCATTCTCCAGCTTCATGGCAGAGGGCGCTATTTCAAGCAATCCCGACACCTCATCGTACACGATATCCGTGTGGAATTCAAAATGCTTATGCTTGATGAAGGTCGTGTCGTAATCGTCGATGATATTCAGCTCGAACTCGGTATCTATATGAGCTTCAATCTTGTTATCACCTGACTTAAACCCGCTTTTTGCCCAGTAAATGAATGCTTCGATGTCGAGGTTATCCTCTTCGTAGAGTTTATGGATGTCCAGGTTCCTGAGTTCAATATTTTTCAAGTGGATTTCGAGGGGTTCATCGGGGTCCACATCCCCGCTGGGTGTAGCCAGGGCGTTTTCAATATTTAAGCTGCCGTCCTTGTGTTCAATAATGTTGAAGTAGCCAGCTTCCACCACCAACTTCTGGATGTCGTAGTATCCGGAGATGATGTCAAACAGATTGAACCCCACATATATATCAGCCACATCCAGGATCACCGCAGCATTTTCCTCTTTGGATTCAAACACCTGTACATCATCCACCTTGATCGAGATGTAGGGAAAATTCTCAAAAGGCGCCAGGTGCGTAGCTCCCACCACAATCATCCCCTTATGGGTCTTGTTCATCGCCTCTATTTCTCCCTGGATCAGGTCGTCCTGTTTGAGGTATATGACTACGAATAGGATGCTGATCAGGAGAACAGGGATCAGCACGACCAGGAGACCGATTTTTAGCCAGATTTTCTTTCGTGTGGGTTTCATGAAAGTTCAAAAGTAATAATTTTTGGGTGTCGTCTGTAAGGTTAGGAGATGAGAATATTTCACCGGACCTGACGGTTCTCATAGTATTCAATATTCATATTGGGTAACTTCCTTTTCAAGACGACAACATGAAACAGTTGTTGATTTTTGGTGGATATGGAAATGCTGGGAAGCTCCTTTCTTCCTGCCTGTTGAGGTATACTCGTAATACCCGAGTGATTATAGCAGGAAGGGATATGGTGAAGGCAGGGAATTTCGCTGACAAGCTAAAAATACTTTATCCCGTGGAAAGGGTTAGCCATGTTTATTGTAATGCTTTTGACAAGAATTCAATAATAAAAGCACTGAAGAATGTAGATATGATCGTGGTTGCGGCGAGTAGCCTGCATTTTGTACGGAATATAGCGGAAGCTGCCATTGAGACCCAAACGGATTACTATGATATCCAGCTTTCACTGCCTCACAAGAATGATTACCTGAGATCCATAGAAAGCAGGATTCTAAGTGAAGAAAGGACCTTTATAACGGATGGAGGTTATCATCCGGGTGTGCCGGGTGCTATGATACATTGGTCGAGTCAACAGCTGGCCGGGTTGGAAACAGCAAATATTTATGCGGCACTCAGAATGAATTGGAGAGAATTGAAATTCTCTTCATCGACAATAAGTGAAATGCTTGAAGAGTTCGAGTACTTCGACAATTCTGTTTATGAAAACAATGAGTGGAAGAAACCAAAATGGTCAGAATCAACCTATTATGATTTTGAGGACAACTTTCACGAATTACAATGCACCCCTATGATGATGGAGGAAATAAAGTTGGCACCTGATAAAACTCCTGGACTGAAGAACACAGCGTTTTATATTTCGGGGTTCAACAAGTTTGTAGATTACTTTCTTCTCCCGATAATCTGGTTTGGGGTAAAATATTTACCATCAAGTTTCAGAAAACCATTGGGTGGGTTATTCCGATGGGGTTTAAGGTTCGGCAAACCTCCCTTTGGAGTGAAATTGGTCTCTGAATGCTCGGGAAAGAGTGGCTCTTGTAAGCTGCAAATGTTTCATGAAGATGGATATCTTATGACAGTGATTCCCGTAGTTGCATGCCTAAAGCAATACCTAAAAGGCACAATTCCAACGGGCTTACATTTGCAAGCCTGGGCAGTAAATCCCGATAACTTTTTTGACGATATATCTGAAATGGGGATCGATGTCAAATTAACGGTAAGTAATCTTGTTCCTGTTTCGTGAAAATCGGATATGCTAACGCATTGGATGTGCTACATTTGATTAAAAGATTATTCACATGCTGGTGATTAATCGTAAATCTCATAATTTTGCACTCCTTCAGTGGAGTGTAGTAATTTATCAATACTCAATACTCACACTCACACTGTTCCAGGACCCGTAGCATAACTGGATAGTGCACCTGACTACGGATCAGGAGGTTGGGGGTTCGAATCCCTCCGGGTTCACGATCAAATACAATCTTATCAAGCAGATGATGAAAGCGAGCAAATCAAAAGCTCGCTTTTGTATTTGTAAGCTAAATCAGATGCAGAACCGTAGGTTCAAGATTGTATTTGCAGGACTGGGCCAGGAAGGGATCACCGAGCGTAGCGAGGTAATCCCTATTCAGAATGAATTTCTGCATTTCGCTTTATTGTAGACGCCCCCTTTCGGGATCACCGAGCGTAGCTAGGTAATCCCTATTCAGAATGAATTTCTGCATTTCGCTTCATTGTAGACGCCCCTTTCGGGATCACCGAGCGTAGCGAGGTAATCCCTATTCAGAATGAATTTCTGCATTTCGCTTCACTGTAGACGCCCCTCTCAGGATCACCGAGCGAAGCGAGGTCCAATCATGCATGATCCCAAAACAAGTTACTGGCGGAATTACCCATATTTTGTAATTCCTCCTCCACCAACCGGTTGATAGCCTCCCGGTTCTTTTCCTCAGCCTCAATACTAAGGGTAAACCATTCTGGGCCGGTTTCCCCGTTGGTGTACCAATTCCCTGTATTCTGGAATGTGCCAATCACGAGAGGATGATCTGAAATCCTGCTTTCCAGGCTATCACAAACATATTCATCAGCCGTAATGATGAGTTTGAGCTTTGTCACCTGTGTAAAGGGATGGTTTCCCAGGCCAATTGTTTTCCCGGATATCATCCCGGTATACTTTCCCGCTTTAATGAGGCTGTCATCATCGGCGATCTCCCCAAAATACTTCATATTCCTCCTTTCTTCCTCCGAGATATCGATAAACACGGAATCATCAACGTCGGACACCTTCTGTAAGACGATCTCGATTTTATTCTTCCTGGTCGTCCAGGTTCCTTTAAGGGTATAGCTGGATGGATCCCCCATATCCGGGTACCCCTCCGAA
>JAHEKQ010000091.1 GCA_024638265.1 Flammeovirgaceae bacterium | reverse complement strand
CAAAGCACTGGGTGAAACGCTCAGGGAGGGGCTCGGGGAAATCCCCGGGGTGGAGATTATCGGAAATGCCCGGGAACGGACCGGAATTGTATCGTTTACTGTGGACGAAATTCATCCCCACGATATTGCCTCGTTTCTCAACAAAGATCAGATAGCCGTGAGGGCAGGAATGCATTGTACACAACCATTACTGGATCATCTCGGTGCCCCGGCTACAGTCAGGGCCTCGTTCTCGATCTACAACAGTGAGGATGAAGTAGACCGGCTGCTCGAAAGCATTAAGGGACTTATCAGGTTCTGGTCATGAAAAGGGGGGAGATACAAAAACTATATCAAAGCAAAATTATTCCTGAGAGCCGGGAACCCTATCATTTTGAGGAGAAAGTTGATGCAGACCTGATTATTAATGCAAATAATCCCATGTGTGGGGACAAATTTGACCTATACCTGGATATTGATAAGGATAAAATTGCTCAAGTATATTTTCACGGGATTGGCTGTGCGATTTCCAAAGCCTCCACTTCACTGTTGTTGCGTGAGATCAGCGATATGGGAGTCGTAGAAGCCAAGGAGATGATAAAGTTGTTTTTGAAAGCGTTGAATACCGGCAAACTTGAACCATTTAATGATGAATTGCGTGTATTACTGGAACTGCGCAACTTCGAAGGACGTTTGGATTGTATCAAATTGAGCTGGGAAGAGTTGCTAAATAAGCTTTAAATGAAGATGGAGATAAACCTCATTGCGTATGGTATTGCCAAAGTAATCCTGAATGATTCCAGCAAAAAGCTTGAAGTGGATGAGAATATCAGCATTGGAGAAATAAAATCCAGTTTGATAGATCAGTTTCCCGAATTTGAAAAGTTGAGGAGCTTGCGATTTGCCGTCAATGAGGAGTACCGGGAAGATGAATTTGTCTTGTCCCCGGGCGACGAACTCGTGATCATACCACCAGTCAGCGGGGGTTGATTACCGGTGCTGGTTCTTGATTTGCACTATTTCGCTTATGATTGAAAGGGCAATTTCCCGTGCAGACTTGGCGTGGATGTCCAGCCCAATGGGTGATTGAATTCGGTCGATTAAATCCTGGTTGATTCCCTTGTCGAGGAGACGCTGTATCCTTTTTGCATGTGTTTTTCTACTGCCGAGAGCTCCGATATAGGCAATTTTCGAAGGCAAAAGTATTTCCAACGCGTTATCATCGATTTTGGGATCATGCGAAAGGACGGCTGCAAAAGTATAGGCATCAAGAGTAAACTCGCCCAGTACTTCCGATGGATAGGATTGGAGAATCCTGGAAGGTGGATCTGGGAAAACTGTATTTTCGGCAAAGTATCCCCTGGGATCTATGACAATGGTCTCAAAGCCAAAACTATTTCCCAAGTTTACCAGGTCTACGGTAATATGTGCAGCACCTATGATTAGTAGTTGCGGTTTCCGGGGGAAGACCTGGATAAACCAGGCTATGCCATCGGTCTCAATTAGTTTATGGTTGCGCTCTGAATATGCTTTTTCTGCTTCTGTTAGAATAGATTCAGAGAGTGAGTCTCCAATAACTTCCTTCTCAGTATCAACCAGTGAAAGTGAATTCCTCCCATCTTCGAGGCTGCTGACCAGTATGGAAGATTGATTCCTGGATATGTTATTGATAAGTTCAGACCAGACCTCATTTTCCGCCAAAGGGACTTTCTCAAGAAATATGTTGATACTGCCCCCACAGGTGAGCCCAACCGACCATGCCTCTTCATCACTTACACCAAAAGATAGATTCTGCGCATTACCGGTCTCAATAACCGTCTTAGCACTTTTTACCACTGATCCCTCCACACATCCACCGCTGACCGAACCCAACATTTTGCCATCTGAGTTGATAAACATGGCAGACCCTACCGGTCGTGGCGAAGATCCCCAGGTTTTAATGACCCTTGCAACCGCAATGGGCTGACCGGAATCAGACCATTTTTTCAGTTGCTCAAGGTGTTCTATCATTATTCGTGATATCTAATTATCAACTTCCCGATCGATAAAAACGATCAGGGAGTCTACTTTAGTTTTTGTAGCCTGGTAATAGTTCAACATGTACCGTCTGTTGGTTCTGATCCTGTCGAGATCAGCCATGAGTTTGCCATAATCCTTTCTTGTCAGACTAACGGGTGTCTTCATTTCTTTAATTTGACCCAATGAATCGAACATTATATACTCTGAAAGTCGTTCGGTCATAGAGTGGTAGTAATTTGCATAAAACTCCACCTCTTCATAACCATCCTCGATTTTTTCAAGCCCTTCATAATGGAAATCATAAAGCGAAATAATCTCGAAACGCAGACTGTCATTAGTGACCAGTTCTAAGCCTTTCGACTTCAATGATTCGTATCCACTTTTATTTTGCAGGGTTACCAGGTCGCGGAAAAGGTAAAAGTGGTAAAATCGAACAGAATCCTGGTTCACCGGTTTATTATTAATATAATTCCTGAAATAGTTCACTGCATCAATACCTACTTCGTGCGCACCCATATTGAGTTCCATGTCGGAGACATCCAAGACTAACCCATTCCTGATTTCACTCAAGATCTTTTCCTCAGACCTGCTGTCTTTCCGATCCTCATTCCATCGATTCAGGGCGAATGCAAGCAGTATCCCCAGAAATACCGAGAGAAATTCAACCAGGTAGTCATACCATTTACGTCCCGAACCCGCCATAAATAATTAGTTTGAATCTTAATTATCCATAAAGATGATTAGAAATACAACTTCACAATCATGAATGCCTTAAGAAGCTGATTTGTCTAACTCGTTCAATATGGCTTCAATATTTTGTTCAGGCGTAGAGTGAGCCGTGTCAATTACAATCCTTTTATCCTGCCATCCATGGTATTCCCGTGCAAGGACTTCCGCCCAGGTGGGATGTGGAAGGGATCGGTTTTCAACCCGTATACGATGCTTTTCCTTATCAGAGCAGACAACTTCAATATTAGTATAATCTGAACCTGTACATTCAGCTACATCCATCCAGGCTTCCCGAGTTAGGGATAAGGGGTTACAGGAATCAGCCACCACGTTATTACCAAGTCTGAGATTCTCCTCGGCGATAGAATAAGCAATTTGGTAACCTTCATCTTTTTGTACTGTTTGGCCTGTTCTTCTCAAGGAATCTTCAATTGCATCTATTCGGATATACACACAACCCTTCTTTTTGGCAAGTTGCTTTGCCAAGGTGGATTTGCCTGTCCCGGGGAGGCCTGAAAAGATGTAGAGTGCAGCCATATGGCCAAATTATACTTTAATTTTCAGCGGTACTAAATGTCTTCTGAAGTAAATAAATTATCCTCTATCCTCACCCGCCATATCCCTCATCCCTCATCCCTTCTGTTAGTTGTTAGCTGTTAGTTACTAGCTACCAGCCCTCATAATACTCTCAATCTTCTTTCCCCTCGCCAGTTCATCTACTACCTTATCGAGGTACCGCACCTTTTGAGTCAGGGGATTTTCAATTTCTTCCACCCTGATTCCACAGACAACGCCGGTGATGAGATGGGTATTGGGATTCATGGAAGCTTTATCAAAAAATGTCTCAAAAGTGGCTTTTTCATTAATCAGCTTTTCAATTTTATTCTCATCATACCCTGTCAGCCATTCGATTACCCGGTTCAATTCCTCTACGGATCTTCCTTTTTTCTCCACTTTGGTAACGTAATGCGGGTACACGGAAGAAAAGGTCATTTTTGCGATGCGTTCGTTTTGGTCGGCTGGCATATTTTTGAGGTTAAATGGAGACCTAAATTAATGATTTACGTTCAACGGTTCAACCATTCAGCCGTACATTAGGTGAGTTCTTAAGGTTACATGTAGAGGTTTACCGGTCCGGGTGTTGGCTCGGGAAATAAGCCCTTTAATTTTTTACATTTGCCATTAGTGTTTTGATGTATTACTACTCCAACTCAAAACCTCAAAACCTTTTCGTATATCTCAATTCTAATCCCTCGAAGTCTAGTACTTCATAACAAACCCCTGCAGTACAGGCCGGTCCTCCCCTTCGCGTCCCTACAAAAATAAGGAACCCGTTTCGGAAATTGGGATTGAATTTGATATTGGCTCCAGTCCAGAATTTAAAATCCTTTCCACTCTGTAACAGGAAATTATCAGTGGTGTACTCTGTCACGAAAGACCCCGTGAATTTTGATCCCGCATTGTATGAAAATGATAAAACCATATTGGTGGCCCTTCCATCCAGTCGGGTAAATGTCTGGTATTCGTATTCAAAATTCAGTGACTTTCGGTTTTTGAGTAGTCTGTCAAGGTCAAAGCCAGCACTAATCCGATCTTCCTCACCTTTTACATCATCGTTTGCATAATCTGTAAAGACCCGTAGGTCCCAACGATCATTAATTGCGCGCTCATATTCCAAAAAGAACTCAGAAAATATGAAATCAATTGCAAGATCATTTACGGCCCTGGCATGATTTAACGTTATAGAGCTTTCGTCATTGAGCAGGTATGAGGCTTCGATCTGCCAACCTGATTCATCTACGGGAATGGGAACATGTGTACTTCGGTTGAGCACGCGGTAGGTATGCTGTTTTATCAGGGCCGGCGGTTCGTTTACAGCTTCCCCTATCACAAAATTACTATAGTCCTTAATTTCAGTAGTGATATTCAGTTTATCCAATGATACATTGACATTGAGATACAGGGCATAGGAATCACGAGAACCAAGTATTCCTCCCGGGTGGTCGAAGGAAAACTCAGTGTAATAACTGAGTTCAGGGAGGATATTTCCAGAAGTGTTAACCATAGAATACCATTTATCCACAGTAGAGTTTTTGAGGTATAAACTGTTGTATTCGAATTTATGTGACCTTAGCTGGTAATCAGCACCTGCTGCCAACACTCGGTCAGGCCTCCTGTTGTCAAAAGATTCTCCGGGCGGGAAAACATTATTATAGGGTTGGCCTGCCAGAAATTTGAAACTCCAACCTTTCTCTGATTGATACTCGGCGAAGGCTCCAAGAACATCCCTGTGGAAATAATTTCTTGACCGGTAAGAACGGGCTTCCAGAATAGCTCCGGGCACCTGGTAGGTCCGCATGAGCGTTCCCCTGCCCAACGTTTCATAGAAATTTCCCAGCTTTATATCCCATTTATCGCTTTTATACTGAATCCTGAACTGATTGGCCCGGATGAAGTTGCGTTCTGAAAAGGGTGACCAGTATTGTTCAAGGGTCATTCCCAACCGGAATGATTTGAGATTATAGTCCAATAACATTCGGTCATAGGCTGAGACAAACCAGGAGTCATCTCCGGGAATTTGACCAATCTGGAATTCGGCCAGGTTCCTGCCATTCAATTGAGACCAGGCAGGAAATGTATTAGCCAGTATTAATGTGCCGGCTACAAGAATTGTCAGTAGGCTATTTTTTGAGGAGCTTTTCAATGGCAGCGATGAATTCTTCTTCCTCACCGGGTACAAACCCCTCGTGGAAATATTGGATTTTGTTATCTCTGTCGAGTATGATCAGGGTGGGAAAATTTCCAGGATTGAGCGAGTTGATAACATCTGAATTAATGTCTATCAGAACCGGGTATTCTATTTCAAGAGTCCTGCTCACCCCAGGAACCTTGGCAACCGTTCGTGGACCATCACAATTAATTCCAATAACCTGGACTCCCTGGCCCTTATAGGCCTTGTATATTTTATTTAATTCGGGGATGGCTTTCCTACAGGGCCGGCACCATGTAGTCCAGAAATCGATAACCGTAATTTTTTCTCCCTTGAGGTCATGGAGATTTACCCTTTGATTATCAAGGTTCTGTAGTGTATAATTTTTGACAACCTGGGCATTTAAACTAAATGCAAAAAGGAGTATAAAAGAGGCAAACAGAAATACCCGTTTCACATCAAGAGATCTTCGAGGACATTTTGTACATCATCTACATCATTGGATGCCGATGTACTACCCTTGAATACAATTTTGCCATCCGCATCAATCACCACCAGTCTGTCGTATGTGGTGCCATATGCTTTCTCTACGGAGGATCCCATTAACAAAAGATCAAAAGTTACATTCGTCGTATTTCTGAAATTCTCTACTGTTACCTGGTTGCCATCCCATGTATCAATTCCAATGATATTAATTTCGTTGTTTTGATAGTTCTGCTTAATCCCGGATTCAACAGTAGGCGCCGAGGAAACACACAGAGGGCAGCTGCTTCCAAAAAAGAAGATTACCAGAGGCTTACCTAAAAAACTCGATTGGGAAACCAGACCACCATCAACAGATGTCAAGGTAAAAGGTGGTGCTGTATCCGTAGGGGGCGGAGGAGTATTCATTCCCCCCGGATTGACACTTGCTTCCTCGCAGCCCGACAGGCCTACCACAAGTAGGAATAGTAAAATTGATACAGGAAATACTTTTAAAGGGTTCATCTTTGAATTGTTGGTGGTATCCGTTGTCAACAATAAGGATTTGAAGAATGTTCCCCAACCCTCATAATCCATTGCTTTACATTCTTATCCACATTCCACTTTCTACTATTCACTTTCTGGCTCTCATCTTATTTCCCCTCTTATCATGCGTAACCTCTGCCAGTCCCAAGTGCTCCATAAGTGGTGGGATATACATTCCGAAACGGCCCCTGAAGTTCTTTTTCAAGCCGTACCATCCGCCTATAGGATTATCAGCAGAACGGCCCCAATACTCTAAGGTTCCTTCTTTTGCTTCCTGCTTTTCATCTTTACTACCAAGTTCCATCCAATCCCCATGCTTGGCCAGCATGGCATGTAAATCCTCAATACAGCGGATATCGTAGTGAAGAACGGTGGATCCCACTGTGCATACCAGAATGTCATTTCCATCCTTTTCGTCTATATGCATAGTGTATTCAGAACTCAATGGTGGAGTTTTCAGAGTTAATCGATTATCTTTAGTGCCTATTTTTTCGCGGTAGTTCATATTGAAATATATATTGGAATCACGGAATTAAAGAGAAGTAAGATAATTAGTTAATACCTAAACACTCAAGCTTTATCACTCTTATAATAGGTATTCAGACCCCGATTGGAAAAGGTCAAACCAATTCCTACGATAAATAGTCTCAAATAATCCCTTATTCCAGTTGGATCTTTATCATAATACCCTAATCGACTACCCACGCATCATCGAAAGCATTTCGAACCAGTCCATTTAGCGTTGTTGACCCGAAGGAAGAATCGTGATCCCCGCCACGGGAATTGATCATCACAACAATATGGACCCCATTTGGGAATACCTTAATCAGGTTGCGTACACCCTGGCTGACGGATTCGTTATCATTATTACTTAAGGCACCATTTTTAGCGTAGTAGATTCCATAATCATTTGAATTCGAAACCGAACTGGTCTGATCCCAGCCCAGGAAATTATCGAGCATAGTTTCACGGGCGTCATTATCAATGATATTTTCAGTAGAAAACAGAAAAGCAAAAAACATCGACAAGTCGAACGGGCTGATATACCAACCGCCCCCTCCACTAATTGTGGTGCGGTCACCGATGGTCCATCCACGTGTATTCAAATAGTTGGGAAAATTATAATACAGGGTCGGTTCATTCCCGATGGGTTTAGTATCGGTATTGGTTATCCCAATCGGCTCAAATAAATTATCCTGGACATAATCCCTGTATTTCTCTGAGGTCATGATATCAATTTCCGAGTCTGAGGTCAGTGCAAGTGGGATATCGCCGTTTAAATAAGGAATCATGATTCGGAACAGGGCATAATTGGTGTTTTCGTAGTCATAAACAGTATCTGCGAGGTTTATATCGGCCTCAACAAGGTTTTTCAGTGAGGTATAATCATGACTGAATCCCCGGAATCCACTTCGGTGTTGTAGTAAATTTTTAAAGGAAAGGGTTTTTACATTGGCTCCAGGATCCCATGTGGGGGGTAGAAAGCCTGTGATCTTCGTATTAATGCTCAACCCATTTTCACTTAGCAATTGAAGAGCTGCGATGGCGGTAATGGTTTTGCTAATACTGGCCGCATAAACCGGTTGATCAAGATCTTGTCCCTTGCTGCCATCCAGTCCGGCCCTGCGAAGACCTATTTCACCCGAACGTGCCAGGTTGCCGTCTTTTGCGATGACGTAACAGAATCCTACGGTTTCAAATGTTAGCGCATCGATGATATTTTCTTCAAACAAGTCCATATCAAACTCGGGTGTATTGGTTTTAAGGTTGTCGGTTTCTTTGGCACAATGGCTGAATAGAAGAAATACCATCAACAGGGATGTGGTGATTGAAGATTTCATGGGATATGGTTTGGTGGAATTTGATTCAGGCGACACGAACCCGGTATTTGAATATACGGAAAAAAGCGGGAGAGTTCAATTCAAAGGGGGTTTAAGGGATTTGGGATCAAGGGATCAAGGAATTAGACGTAATGCTTCATCATCCATCCTTTATTCCCCATTTTTAATCTCAAACTTTAAGCTCTTAATTGTTAATTGTTAGCTGTTAGCTGTTAGCTGTTAGCTGTTAGCTCAAATCTCACTTTCCCCCTCGGCCTTACCTGAGCCAACCTATCCAACGATTCCCTGGTCAATATACCGATCCTCGGGTAACCACCGGTGGTCTGTGCATCAGCCATCAGGATGATGATCTGGCCGGAATTCGTAACCTGGATCGTCCCGGGCAACACTCCGCTGCTGATTAGTTCCTGCTTGGCTTGAAAGTCTAGGCTCTCCTCAAGGCGGCAACCCATGCGGTCGACCTCAGAACTGAGGGTGAATTCACCACTTGACAGATGGTTCTTCTGGGCATCCGTAAACCAGTCATACTCAGGGCCCGGGTAAATCTCCAATGGTGTGGTCTGTTCATCAACATCTATATCAGGTGGATCGTCGTCAAATGACCTATATGCTGCGGCATCAATTTCCAACACAGAACGTTTGGTCATGAGACTGTCCGGGGTGAGCTCCGGTATAGCCCGGATCGGGCTTACACTTCCTTTCCAGGTTTTAACTTTCCAGTCACCCCCGATAGCCAGGTAGCTTCGGAATCCTGATACCGGGGCACCAAACTGCAACCGGTCACCATCCCGGATCTTTAATGATTGTAGCATGTTCACCGGATTCCCATTAAGGGTGGGAGAGAGGTTCGCGCCGGACAGGGCAGCAGATGCAATACCTTCGAGTTCAAAACTCATTTCCGGGCCGGCCAGGGTTATCTCAAAGCACGGACTGCCTTCATGGTTTCCTACCAGTCCATTAGCCGCATTGTAAGCCGACCGATCTGCAGCGCCTCCAAAGGGAATTCCGAATTCCTGAAGACCAGTCCTCCCGAGATCCTGCAGGGTAGTATAAAGACCCGGTTTGATAATATGGATCCTACAACGTGTCATAGAGATCGGTCCTTGAAAGATCTTTTACTTTGAGTTCATCAAATTGCCCGGCAGAAATTGAATAAAAGCGAATACGGTCCCCATTCCGGATTATGAATGGTTCTTCCTTGTCATATTGGAAAATCCGAACCGGGGTTGTCCCGATCAATTGCCAGCCTCCTGGTGACTGGACCGGGTATATGCCTGTTTGCATTCCTGCCAGCCCTACCGAACCGGTGGCCACGGATTTTCTGGGTACTTCCTTCCTGGGCATGTAAAGGGTCTTAGGCAGGCCTCCCAGGTAGGGGAATCCGGGCAGAAAGCCAAGCATGTAGACGAGGTATTCCCGGGAGGTGTGCAGGTTGATAATATCTATGGAATCCAGTTTTTTATAATCAGCTACCCAGGCCAGGTCAGGGCCATGACTCACTTCATAGCAGACCGGGATTTTCAGCAAGGAGTTTTCAACAGTTTGCTCTTTCCCGGTAAAACTCTCCGCCACCTTACTGATCATATCCGCTGTGAGGGCTTCCGGATCGAAGGTGACGGTGAGGGAACAATATGCGGGCACTATTGACAAGAGCCCTTCCTGAAAGTGATTCCGGAGATGCCGACTGAGTTGATGAACCAGGGCGTTAACTTCAGGATCTACTTCCTGCTCAAAGTTTATCAACAGGTTGCTATCACCAAAGGGGAGTACTTTCATCGCCCCATGGTAATTTTATGTGCTTTGAACTCAGATTTCAGGGATTGGAGGATGTGTTCCGCTGAAGGATTGTCACCATGGATACAAATGCTGTCAGGTCTTAGTGGGAGTTCGGTACCATCGCTGGTTGTAACCGTTCCCTTAAGTACCATTTGAAGGACCTGTTCCATTGCCACATCAGCTTCCATAATCACAGCACCTGGCTTTGCACGCGACATGAGTTGCCCATTAGGTTCATATCTTCGGTCTGCGAAACCCTCAGCAATGAAATTAAGGCCGTGTTCTTTTGCAATCCCTTGCATTAGACTGTTGGCAAGCCCCATAAAATGGAGATTGGGATCGATCTCGACAATTGCTTCTGCAACTACCCTGCATTCATTTTCATCCTCCGAACTAGTATTGTAGAGGGCTCCATGGGGCTTTACATATTCTACTTTTCCCCCAAGGCTTCGGGCCATACCTGAAAGTGCTGACACCTGGTATTTCACAGCCGCTTTGAGCTCCGCGGATTTCATGGTGATCCTTCTCCTTCCAAAACCCGCCAGGTCAGGATAGCCGGGGTGTGCCCCGATCCTTACCCCATGCGCCAGGGCCAACCTGATTGTCTGCTCCATAACCACCGGATCACCCCCATGAAAACCACAGGCAATATTGGTACTGCTGACCAGGGGCATGATCTTCTCATCATTGCCAATGATATAGGCTCCGTAGCTTTCGCCCATATCGCAGTTGATGTCGATGAGGTGGGTCATGAGGGAATTTAGTGAATTTTTTGGTAGAGCCTGCCTTAGCTATATCCTTCACTTCGTTTCGGATA
>JAHEKQ010000168.1 GCA_024638265.1 Flammeovirgaceae bacterium | reverse complement strand
TTGTCCACTCTCCTCTCATTTACTACTTTTAGCGCCATGGAAGAAGTCGAAAAGCACCCATTGGTAACGAATGATGCAGTGGTCCTCGGGATTCTGCTTGTGATCCTAGCCTTCATATTTACTACTGCTGCCAGTAACAGGCCTTTTTGGAAGAAGTTTTATACCTACCTGCCGATGCTGCTGGTCTGCTATTTTGTGCCTTCATTATTGAATACGTTCGGGATTGTGGACGGGGAGGAGTCTCAACTGTATTTTGTAGCCAGCAGGTACCTGCTTCCTGCTTGCCTTGTTCTCTTAACGCTATCCGTCGACCTGAAGGAGATTATCAAACTTGGAAATAAGGCATTGATCATGTTCTTCACAGCAACGGTAGGCGTTATACTAGGCGGACCAATTGCGATTCTGATTACCTCGTTCTTTTCACCGGAAACTGTAGGAGGGGCCGGGCCTGAGGCAGTATGGAGAGGAATGACTACCGTCGCCGGATCATGGATTGGAGGAGGTGCTAACCAGGCTGCCATGTTTGAAATGTTCAAACCTACCAGCGACTTGTATTCCGTTATGATCACCGTCGATATTATTGTTGCTGAAATATGGATGGCATTCCTCCTTATCGGGATTGGAAAGTCAAAACAGCTGGACGCCTTTTTTAAAGGTGACTCCTCGAGTATAGAAGTTTTAAAGAATAAGATGGAAAATTTCAGGCTCAGCATTGAAAAGATTCCAAGCCTTAGTGATTTGATGGTTATCCTGGGAATTGGTTTTGGTGCGACTGCAATCGCTCATTATTCCGCTGATGGCATTGCACCATGGATTCAGGAAAATGCCCCTCAACTTGAAAAATACAGTCTTACTAATAATTTTTTCTGGCTAGTGGTAATTGCTACAGCCATTGGTGTCGCTTTGTCATTTACGAAGATGCGCAAATATGAGGGAGCCGGGGCGAGCAAAGTGGGCAGCGTTTTTATCTATATGCTGGTTGCCACCATTGGTATGAAAATGGACATTACGGCTGTAGCTGACTATCCCGGGCTATTCGCCGTTGGGTTGATATGGATGGCTTTCCATATCATTCTGATGGTTATTGTGGCAAAAATAATCAGGGCGCCGTATTTCTTCCTTGCAGTAGGCAGTAAAGCAAACATTGGCGGGGCGGCTTCTGCACCGGTGGTGGCAGCGGCTTTTCACCCTTCATTGGCTCCGGTAGGAGTTCTGCTTGCTGTTCTGGGTTATGCAATAGGAACCTACGGAGCCTGGTTCTGTGGCTACTTAATGGAAATCGCAGCGCCCTGACAAAGGTTACTTAGCAGTACTCTTCGAGAACATCGATTAGATGATAACCGATCATCTCTGCACTTCGGCCTTCGATGTGATGCCTTTCCACAAAATGTACAAGCTCACCGTCCTTGAATAATGCAATAGACGGAGAGGAGGGAGGATAAGGCAAAGTATATTCACGAGCTTTTGCAGTTGCTTCCATATCTACACCCGCAAATACTGTAGCAAGTGTATCGGGCTTGTGGTCCGTTTGGGAAAGTGCCCACTTCACTCCGGGACGTGCCGCGCCGGCAGCACAACCACATACAGAGTTGATCACGAGCAGGGTAGTACCTTTGTGATCTGCAAAATGGTTATCAACATCCTCAACGGACTTGAGCTCGTTAAATCCAACCTCGGTAAGGTCAGCTCTCATGGGGATTACTAGTTCTTCAGGATACATGTTTATGGGAATTAAGTATTTAGTATTTAGTATTTAGTATTTAATCTCCGGTATCCGGTATCCGGTATCCGGTATCCGGCCTCATAGCTACATAAAGCCAAGCTCCAGTTTAGCTGATTCTGACATCATTTCCATCGTGTAGGGAGGGTCAAAGGTCAGTTCAATTTGTACATCGTTCACTCCTTCAACTTCTTTAATAGCCATCTCCGCTTCACTGGGAATGGATTCCGCTGCCGGACAGGATGGAGAGGTCAGCGTCATTAATACATATACATTATTCACCGGGTAGACATTGATCTCGTAGATCAGTCCCAGTTCATAAATATCTACCGGAATTTCAGGATCGAAGACGGTTTTAAGCGCCTTTACGATCTTCTCTTTTAATTCTTCGGTTTTCTGGTTTGATGCTTTGGTTTCTTCCATGGTTTACTGAGATTCCGCCTTAACTTTCATAGCCACTGCGTAAACTTTAAACTGTTTTATCATTGCGAGGAATCCATTTGAACGCTGGGTCCCAATGAACCTGTTCATATGTATCCTCTCGGGAAAATAAAGTTCAGCATTAATGATATCATCCGGGCTCTGACCACTGAAGGTTCTAACGAGCAGACTTACCAGTCCTTTTGTAATAGCCGTATTACTGTCGGCCTGGAAATAAACTCTTCCGTCCTTCATACTGGCATTCAGCCATACCGTAGACTGACAGCCCTTTACAATATTATCGTCTGTCTTAATCTCTTCCGGCATTGAAGGCAGTTTCTGTCCAAGGTCCATCAGGTAGAAATTGGTCATTTCCTGATCTCCGTCCAGGACGGAAAATTCTTCAATTATTGAGTCCTGTATATCGTTAACAGACATGCTTATTTTAAAAATTTAATAATCTTTTCAAGGCCTTCCGTCATTTGATCAATTTCAGACCGGGTATTGTAAACTGCAAAGGACGCACGGATAGTTCCATCGATTCCAAACCTTGTCATAATGGGTTCGGTACAGTGGTGACCGGTACGTACTGCGACACCCCTGGCATCCAGCATTTGACC
>JAHEKQ010000026.1 GCA_024638265.1 Flammeovirgaceae bacterium | reverse complement strand
ACATCGCGAAGTTGCAGGAATATTATGACGTAACCGTCGTTACCCAAAACATTGATCACTTACACGAAAAGGCGGGATCCACCAATGTCGTACACCTTCATGGAAGTGTTTTTGAAAAGCGTAGTTCGCTTGGTGATCATCATATCCAGGAAGAATTGGGGGACATTACACTCGGCGACCTGGCTCCGGATGGTTCACAATACCGTCCAAATATCGTATGGTTTGGCGAGCCGGTACCCATGATTGAGAGAGCTGCACATATTACATCCACTGCCGAAATATTCCTTGTGGTAGGCACCTCACTGGTAGTTTACCCGGCAGCCAGCCTACTTAATTTTGTCAACCACTCGGTTCCCAAATACATCGTTGATCCTAAAATTCCCGAGGTGGGATTCCTGCCAGGGCTTTACAAAGTAGAAGCAGGAGCGAGTGAAGGAATGAAGAAAGTATTTGACCTGCTTACTTAGGTTTATTCTCGAGGAGAAAATTTTTAAACGATCGGGTATTGTAACGGGCCATTCCCACCTTCTTCTTTATCACCTGGCCATCAGGTGAAATGACAAAAGTTGTCGGTATACTTGGAACGCGTAATTGTTCTGTTAGCGGTCCCCCCAGGGTATAGCCCGGGAATTCAAATTTCATTCGCTTCAGGAACTTCAAAGCAGCGTTTTCATTCCGGTCTACAGATAACATAATAAATACGATATCTTCTTCTTCTTGGAGGTCTTCATAAAGCTCTTCAATCCCTGGCATTTCTGCCCTGCATGGTCCGCACCAGCTCGCCCATAGATTCAGAAAGATCAATTTTCCACGGTATTCAGACAAGTTGATGATGTCCCCATCCACTGATTTAATATCCTGGTTGAAATCAAAGGGTTCCACAGAGTTCTCAGGTTCTGCATCCGCATTCATCAGACCCGTTGAAAGGATGATTCTTTGGGTAAATGCCGCCACCTCGGTATGTAAGCCCGTTATATACAGGAAACCCAGGACCAGGGAAATGATTAGAAGTTCACGGATCGTTTTTCTCAAAGCTCGTATGGTTTTTGTAAATATATGTTGATTACATGAATAAAAAGGTAAAAGTTCCGTACACAAAAGGGGGTGTCATTAGTGAAAGAATATTTTAACTTTGTTAGGCTTTGTTTAATATGAATTGGAGATTACCCATAGTCTTGGCATTGATCAGTCTTTGTTGTCTGAGTTCTTTTGGGCAGAAGAAAGTTAAGTACAAGGACCTATACTATCTGCTTAGCAGCAAGAAGTATGATCAGGCTGAGCCATTTCTCAAGCAATTCCTGGCTGAGGAAAAAAATGTCGACCATCCCAATGCCAATTTTCAAATGGCTGTTATTTATGAAATAAAAGCAGAAGAAGCTGATATTTTCCAGGAGTCGGATCTGGCCTGGATATATTCCGACTCTTCCATTCATTTTTATGGTTTAGCCAAGCAGTACATCGACGAAAAGGAAGTTAGGAAAAATGATGATTACTACGAGGATTTTGCCAAAAGGGATATGCGAACGGGTAAACTCGAAGTGGAGGCATTTGATATACATTTTGCCATTGATGAGAAGGTAGAAGCCATAAAGAACCGGCAACAGAAAGTCGCAGAAGTCAATGATAAGCTTCTTGATGTAATTACGGCTTACAATAATTCTCGCAGGTATTTCATTAATTTCAAGACCAATAGTAAGCACCTGAATGAACTACTTCTCCGGGCGAACCTAAAGACCATAGGTGCACTTGACAGGCTTGCTGATACCTATGATTCGTTCCAATTGGGTTTTACTCAAATGAAAGAGCTACTCGAGGAAATTCCAAATTCTGGCTATTCTCAACAGGTCAGGCCTAAGTCTATTGAATCATTCGAAGAGGACGGGGAGTCAGAAAGCCATTTCCTCGATGATGATATCATGGTATGGAATTATTCTGAATGGGCAAAGAAAACCAAGGTAACAGTGCTAACTGAGGTCCTTCCCATGAAAAATGAACTTGTTGAGCATGATCGTAAGCTTGAAGATTTACTCGAAAAGGCGCAGGGTGATTCTGCTGTTTTCGGGCCCCAATTGAATTCTTTACGATCTGCGTTTTCCGGCGAAATTCTTCGAAAATATGATCAGGATCCCCTACCACTTAAGCTCTTCAATCTCAGATATGCGGAATTGGATTATTTTAACCGGATGCTTGTGAACAAGGATTTCAATGGGTCTTCAGATTATGGGAACAGGCTCAGGTTACTTGAAGGTGAAATTGAATTGATCCAGAAAATGGACAGCGTGGTGGAAAAGATCATCAAGCTCAATATTGATGAGCAGATTCGCAATTATACCGACTTTGTAGAGTCGAGGTATGATGGTTACCTGGGACTGGACAAGTTCCTCAAGAATAAGTTGGAGGCATCTAAAGCCTATATAACAAGAACACAGGAGAAAATAGAAAGAATCAGGGAGAGGAACTCCTATGTAATAGCGAACCAGCAAAATTACTTTATTGATAGCCTTTATTTCGAACAGGCAAGGGACACGCTTAATTATGAGTTACTATTTACCAATGACCATTTCAGCGGGGGGTATCTTGAAGGAGAGGACGGCAAGTCCGGGTATGTCGTGGAGGTCAATCCTCAAAGGGTCACAAACATCTTCTATGAAATAAGCCTGGACTCAGCGCAATTGGGCGATTCCCCGCAATTAATCGGCGAAACTGATCCTTCAGGACAGGTTTTTTATCTCTTATTTTACGGAGATACACTTCATGTACCCGTAGATACAGAATTTGCAGAGGTGGAATACCAGGAGCCTGATTCAGCCACTGTGAGTAGTGATTCTACCACGGTGCAAACTGATACTCACGAAAGTTCATCGAGTAACGGGCCACCTGATAGTATCGGCGAGGGCGTCGCGGAAGGATTTAAGGTTGTTCACCCGGCTTTGTTGGCTAAGATATACCGTGTTGATGGTATTTCGTGGATGGTACCTCTCAACTTGAGAGATCAACCGGTAAGGCTCCGTTTGAACGACCTGGGCGAGATAATTATTGATGAGCAATCAGAAGAAGGTGGCAGGGCAATGAGTATGCTGATAATCTCCAACAAAGACGGCTCCGTCAAGTCAGATTAACCAAAGAATAAGTAACACACATAAATGGCTGCAATGATCCCGGCTAAATCCGCCAGTAGTCCTGCAGTAATTGCATAGCGTGTCTTCTTGATGTTAACACTTCCGAAGTAAACCGCGATGATATAGAAAGTTGTTTCAGTGGCGCCACGGAAGATACTGCTCAATCGTCCGGCAAATGAATCAGGTCCATAGGCCTCCATGGTATCAATCATCATTCCCCTGGCACCTCCACCACTTAAGGGTTTAAGCAGGGCAGTGGGCAATGCATCCACCCATCGATTGTCAAATCCCGTCATAACTACTAATTGGCCGATACCGTCTGTTATCAGTTCAAGCGTCCCAGAGCTTCTGAAAATCCCAATAGCTACAAGAATCCCGACAAGGTAGGGGATTATCTTTATAGCAATCTGAAATCCTTCCTTCGCTCCATCGATAAATGTTTCATAGAGATTGATCTTTTTAACTACACCAAGGCTAAAGAATGAAACAATGATAATCATTATTACCAGGCTACTGGCAAGTGTAGAGACGGGCCCAATTTCATCTTGTGGGAGGGAGGAGAAGTAGTAGATAATTAATCCGATGAATCCGGTAGCTCCCAGGAGATATGTGAGAATAACCCAATCCCATTTTATTTTCTGAAATAGCGATACAACTGCCAATCCTGTTACCGTGGAGAAGAAAGTAGCAATTAATAGCGGAATAAAGACATCTGTTGGGTTAGCAGCTCCCAAGACCGATCGATCAATAAGAATGGCCAGTGGTATCAGCGTAAGACCCGAGGTATTGAGAACAAGAAACATGATCTGAGCATTGGAGGCGGTGTCCTTCGTCTCGTTCACCTCCTGCATCTCTTTCATTGCCTTCAGACCAAGCGGAGTAGCTGCATTATCCAAACCGAGTAAATTGGCTGAGAAATTCATGATTACTGAACCCATAGCAGGATGATCCTTTGGAATACCCGGAAATAGCCTTGAGAAGAACGGTGCTACAAATCTGAACAGAATCTTAAGCATCCCACCTTTTTCACCAATCCTCATGATTCCAAGCCAAAGGCTCATCACGCCTGTCAGATATATGGATATCTCGAAAGCAGTTTTAGCCATGTCGAAGGTTGAATCCAGCATAGCCGGAAATACATCCATATCATTAAAGAAAATGAGCTTTACTAGTGCAACGAGAAACCCAATGATGAAGAAGCCTACCCAGATGTAGTTAAAGGTCATGTCTAAAATTAAGGATTATTGCGGAAAGGATAGGGAAAGCGCTGCAATAGCGGCAGTTTCGGTCCGAAGGATAAATTTGCCCAATGAAAGTGAGCCAAACCCATATTCTTTTGCCTTTGAAAATTCTGCTGTACTGAAGCCCCCTTCAGGCCCAACCAAAAAAAGTACTTTACCAGTTAATATACTCAGTGGCTCTGGATTAGCTCCCTGCTGACAGATAAACTTATGCTGAAATGAGCTGGTACTTGAAATAAAATCTACGAAGCTGTTGATGGGGTTTATTTCGGGTAGATATGGATTATGGGACTGCTTACAGGCACTTAATGCCTTCTTCAGTAATCTTCCCGGGTTGATTTTCCTTCTTTCGGAAAACTCGGAATGAAGAGGGTAGAAGCTGTGCATGCCCAACTCAGTACCTTTTTCAATAATCCATTCCAGCCGATCAGAGGATTTGGGAACTGAAACAGCTAATGAACGCTCAACTTTAGGTCGGCGTTGCTTCTGGTGTGCGGTAATTTCTACTTTAACCCTATGGTTCTTAAATGAGTTGATTTCTCCGCTCCAAATATTCCCTTTCCCGTCTGTTATTTGGATTGGATCACCGGGTTTATTTCTCAGTACACGAATGCAGTGGTGGCTTTCAGATTTTTCAAGGACCGGATCGGAATCGGTAAATTCCGGGTCAAAGAACAGATCCATCAACCACTATACTTATTGATGAGTCTATTTGCTACCTGAGTGTACTCAAGCATGGCATCCTCAGCACTTTTCCCTTTATTTTCCAGCCATGCCCTGTGTTTAGCAATTCCTTTGAAATCAAAACCCTCTGGCTCTTCCTCGACATTATCTCCAAGCATTGCTTGCTTGTAAAGGCCATAAAGACGAAGCAGTTCTTCATTTGAAGGCCTTGTTGTTAATGAATCAATTGATTGCCTGGCCTCCTGAAAGTCTTTTTCAATACTCACTATCGCTCGTTTATTGGTTGGTAAGTCCTATTAGTATGTCCGACATAGATTTGTCGTGGTCTTCCAATGGGTTCACCATTTTCACGCATTTCTTTCCATTGTGCAATCCAACCCGGCAGTCTGCCCAGGGCAAATATCACGGTGAACATATCCACGGGGATTTGCATAGCCCGATATATGATTCCCGAATAGAAATCTACATTGGGGTATAGTTTTCTCTCCACAAAATAGTCATCACTCAGGGCAACTTCCTCGAGTCCTTTGGCTATATCCAGAACTGGATCCTGTACTCCCAATGCTTCTAAGACTTCATCTGCTGCCTTTTTTATTATCCTGGCCCTTGGGTCAAAGTTCTTATAAACCCTGTGTCCAAATCCCATTAGCCTGAATGGATCATCTTTGTCCTTTGCCTTATCCATCCACTTCTTAGTATCGCCACCGTCCATCCGGATATTTTCAAGCATTTCAATAACAGCCATGTTGGCTCCACCATGTAATGGGCCCCATAATGCATTGATGCCTGCCGAGATAGAAGTGTAAAGGCTGCCCCTGGAGGATCCTGTGATTCTGACCGTAGAGGTTGAGCAGTTTTGCTCATGATCTGCATGTAGAATGAGAAGTTTATCAAGTGCATTGGCAACAACCGGATCAACTTCATATCGTCCTCCCGGCATCTTGAACATCATGTTCAGGAAATTGCTGCAATAGTCCATCGCCGTGTCCGGGTAGATAATTGGCCTCCCCAACTTCCTTCGATAAGTCCAGGCGGCGAATGTGGGCATTTTTGCCAGTATCCGTTTGATACTGAGATTCACCCCCTCCGGAGACCGGTTGGGATCCAGCGAGGCCGGATAGAAGGCAGTCAGCGAAGTCGCTACTGAAGAGAGTACCCCCATTGGATGCGCATTGGACGGAAATCCATCCATGATCTTTTTTATATCCTCATGAACGAAATAGGAATCTGAGATCTCGCGTTTGAATTTCTCATAGGTTTCCTTGTCCGGCAAATCACCATAAATCAGGAGATAAGCAACTTCCAGGAATTCAGATTTTTCTGCAAGTTGTTCAATCGGATATCCCCTGTACCTCAGTATGCCTTTTTCACCATCCAGGAAAGTTATGCTACTTGTAGTAGAGCCTGTATTCTTGAAACCGTAATCCAGGGTAATTACACCACCACTTTCGGCCCTCAGTTTACCAATATCAATGGCTTTCTCATTTTCTGTACCTGTGATGACGGGAAGCTCAAATTCTTTACCGTCTACTATAACTTTTGCTTTCTCGGACATACTGTATTATTTAGTGGCGAGTTAAATTAACAAATTTGGACCTCAATTAAAATCAACTGATCACTAGTTATTTCCAAGAATTAGAGGAAGGCCGTCTTCTCCACTACCCACAATTACAATTTTGGAATTTGGTGACTTGGAAAGCTCAAGCGTAGCCTCAATTCCCCTCATTTTCAGAAGTTTATCTGAAAGTGATTTGTTTACAATATTATTGGCATTTGCTTCTCCTTCGGCCATAATTCTTTTTCTCTCTGCCTCACTTTTTTCTCTTTCCAAACGGAACTGATAAGCAAGGGCTTCCTGTTCCTGCTCCAACTTGGTCTCAATGGCCTGCTTGATTTTTTCCGGAAGGTTTATTGACCTGATAAGAAGAGCGGTCATAATTACATTATTTCCACTGAGTACTTCTACAGACTCATTTTTAATGGCGGTTTCTACTTCTGACCGCTTGGTTGAATAGATCTCTTCAGCAGAGTATCGTCCCATTACCTGTCTTACCGTGGACCTAACTTCAGGAATAACCAGTCTATTGATATAATCCCGATTAAATCGCTCATGAATATATCCGATTCTCAGGAACATAGGGTGGAATCTAACTGTTACGTCCACGCTGATTGAAAGTCCATTTCTATCAAGAACATCCATTGATTCTTCCTGTGTCTTTTCAGCTACGTCATAAATAAATGCGTCATTCCAGGGTGCCTTAAAATTTAATCCCGGGGTTTTTACATCATCTTTATCCAATCCACCTGAGAATTTGTAAAAGACTACTGCTCTTTCCGTGGCTCCTACATTGAAGAAGATACTTGAAGAAAATGCGAGGATTAGTATAAGCCCCACCACTACTACAATTACTACGGGTAAAAATTTTCTGTTATCCATTTTCTTGGTATTTAGTTGTTTGTTTCGTGAATGATGATTGAATATTTAAATCTCTCATCAGATCTGTTTATAATTTTTGAATTTATTTTTTCTGTAACCTTATTAAATCTCGTATCATATTTTCTTCATTGCTGAACCGCTGAACCTACTCACACACATCCCTGATTTTTTGAAAATCCTCATAATATCCTAAGGATCCTGCCACAAACCAATCATCACACGCTCCCGACTTATCTCCCTCGGCGAGTTTAGCATATCCCCTCTGAAAGAAGTAAGTGCCATCATAAGGATTATATGCGATAGCTGTATCATAATCCCTTATAGCTTCAACAAAATTTCTCCTGGCATGTTCAGCAAGGCCCCTGTGATAGTATATATCGGCATTATGAACATCTAATTCAAGCGCTACCGTATATTCCTCTACCGCATGATCGTAGTCCTCTAACTGGAAATGGGTATTGCCACGATTAAAATAATATCCATAGAACCCAGGGTTGAGATCAATGGCCTTACTTATCTCTGCCAGCGCTTTCCTGTATTGAGCATCATCAAATAATGCCACGAACTTATAATAATGATAACTCTCCTGGACGGGATCAAGGTTGAGTGCCGCCTCAAAATCTTCAATCGAACCCACAACATCACCCATGAGAGATCGAAGTTTTCCCCTCAATACGAGGTTATAAGCTGAGGTGTCACGGGGATTCGCCTCTATATATCGATTAAAGTATTCAAGGGCAGAGTCATTTTCCTGCAACTTCCTGTATATGAACCCCTTGTAAATATTTGTCAGCTCCAATTTATTGTCGAAATGGTATGCTCTATCAAAGTCGGATAAGGCTGAATAATATTTTTCCAGTTTGAAATGAGCTATACCTCGGAAATAATAGGCTTCTGCATAGGCACTGTCCAACTCAATAACCTGGTCGAAGTAATGAACGGCTTCGACGTTATCTACCGACATATAATGGAAAGCTTTGTTGAAGATCTTTTTGGCATCCTGTGCCGGTAAGTCAACCAAGGCTGATAGCATAAGTAATATTGTGATATGTCCCTTTATCCCCCAGGTCACTTTCTCTGTATCACCATCTCACACTTTTCTACGATTGCTTCTTTGCTTAGCCCGTATTTGGATAGAAGCTCTTCAGGCTTCCCGCTTTCACCGAAATGGTCATTTACTGCGACAAATTCCATGGGCGTGGGGCTGTGAACTGCGAGTTCTGTAGCTATCGATTCTCCAAGGCCTCCGAATCGTTGGTGCTCCTCTGCTACAACTACGGCACCAGTTTTACGAGTCGATTCAAGTATTGCTTTAATGTCTAGGGGCTTAATAGTGTGAATATTGATTACTTCTGCACTAATTCCCTTTTCGGCAAGGATAGCCTCAGCCTCGATGGCCAGCCATACCATATGGCCTGTCGCAAAAATTGTTACATCATTTCCATCGATCAGTTTGTGAGCTTTTCCAATCTCAAAAGAATCATTCGGATCTGTAAATATAGGCCATTTAGGACGGCCAAACCTTAGGTATACAGGACCTTCATGTTCTGCTATCGCCATAGTTGCCAGCCTCGTCTGATTAAAATCACAAGGTACTACCACAGTAAAGTTGGGTAGCATCTTCATCATACCGATATCTTCAAGGATTTGGTGTGTAGCACCGTCTTCTCCTAAGGTTAATCCGGCATGGCTTGCACAGACTTTCACATTTTTTTCTGAATAGGCGATCGATTGCCTGATCTGGTCGTATACTCTGCCGGTACTGAAGTTGGCGAATGTACCTGTAAATGGGATTTTACCTCCCACAGTCATGCCCGCTGCTAGCCCCATCATATTGGCTTCAGCAATTCCCGTTTGAAAGAATCTCTCTGGAAATTCACCCTGGAAGTCACCCATTTTCAGTGATCCGGTTAAATCGGCGCAAAGTCCCACGACATTGGGGTTCTTTCTTCCTGCCTCAAGCAGACCTTCACCAAAGCCTGAACGTGTATCCTTTTTTTCGCTGAATGTAAATTTTGTCATGAACTAATAGATTGAGACTCTGCTGGTTGTGCGGGATGTTATGTCAAATTTTTTAACGACCGTAAATTTACTGCCTTTTGCATTTTTTGCACGGAAAGCGAGTTGATATTTTCCCGGCTGCAGCGTAATTGTTTCTGAGGGACCCTTAACCTCGAAGTTTTCCACTAACTCAAGCTCCTGGCCATTAATCGAATAGATACTCAGAAAGCCGGGAACCCTATGATTAACGGAAACAAATCCCGGTTCCTTAATCCTAATGATGCTCGTGGCGTCTGAAGAAACCTCGACACTTTTAAAATAAGACGGAGGTCTGGTCGTCACTTCAAGATCGTAAATCCCAGCAAGATACTTTTGCCTGGAATTTAGGGATTGGGAATGAAAAATATGACCGTCTTTTACCGATTTCACTAAAGCAGTCAGAGGCTTTTTATAATAGGTGGCATTTTGCATGAATATATCGAGGATGCCCTGCGGTGCGGGAATTTGGTAATTGGTGTGCTTTCCTTCGATAAAACGAACATTACTCATTTTCAAAGGGGGAACCGTACTCAATTCAATGTTGTAGTCAATACCCGGCGGTAGCAACAGGGTATCCGTAGTCCCTTGAGGAGACATATAATGGATTAACTGGTATTTAAGTTCGCCTGTTTTTTTATTGTAAAGATTAACGGTCAGGTCTGATTTATAGGGGATTCCCCGTCCGTTGAGGATCTCAATTGTAACCGTAGGGCCTTCGAGTGTCTTTCTTACAGACTCATCAAGAGCGCCCTTAAATGAAGGTATGTCGTTTGCAGTATATTGTTGGCCAAGACAATTGAACATATCTCGAAATTCTCCCTTCATGTCCAGGCTGATGATATATGGCTCGAGGAAAACACCGGCTTCCTGTAGTTTCCTGGAGACCGTACAGGGATCCCCTTTACAGCTTTCTGCCCCGTCGGTAATCAAGATCACAACATTGTAGGAGAGGCCATCCTTTGGAAAGTCATTGACCGTCTGTTCCAGCGAATAGGCAATTGGTGTACCGCCCTTAGGTTCGATAGTACCAAGCTTCTTAATGATTTCGTCGTGATTGTTAATCTTAAAAGGAACCTCCAGGGTTGTATCGTCACAGGCATCCCTGTTTGGCAGGGGATTATTACCGTACACTCTCAGGGCCACTTCGAGATTGGGGTAGTTTCTGAGGCTATCGACCAATTCGCTGAGTACTTCCTTGGCGACGTCCATCTTGGATCGGTCCATTTGCATCTCGTCCAGCATGGATTTGGAGGCATCCAGGATGAAAAGGATTCGGGTGCGGTCAGCCAGTTGACTTCCGCGATCCTGCGCTGACAGAAAAGGGGATATTAACAGCAAGCCAAGACACAGGAAGCTGTATAGGTGTTTCACGCTTAGTAGTCTCCCAGCGTTTCTTCCAGTTGGGATAGTGCTTTTTCCAGTTCTTCGTCGTTGGGTGCTATGCCGTGCCATTTGTGTGTTCCGACCATAAAATCAACCCCGTAGCCCATGTCTGTTCTCATGAGGTTGAGGACGGGTTTTCCTTGGCCTGTCATGGACTTCGCCTTTTCCAGCGTGTCTATGAGGTCTTTCAGGTCGTTACCGTTTGATTCAAGTACTTCCCAGCCAAAAGCCTGCCATTTTGCCCGAAGGTCACCCAAAGACATCACTTCATCCACCGGTCCATCGATTTGCTGACCATTATAGTCGATCGTGGCAATGAGATTATCCACCTTATTGTGTGCAGCAAACATCGCTGCTTCCCAAACCTGTCCTTCCTGCTGCTCGCCGTCTCCCATGAGCACATATACGAGGTGATCGTCTTGGTTAAGTTTCTTGGCCCTGGAGGCACCCACTGCGACGGATAGTCCCTGTCCCAGGCTTCCTGAAGCAACCCTTATTCCGGGGAGTCCTTCTTCAGTAGCCGGATGTCCCTGCAACCGGGTGTTGAGTTTCCTGAATGTTGCTAATTCTGATACTTCAAAATATCCCGCCCTGGCCAGCGTGGCGTACCAGACGGGGGAGATGTGCCCATTGGAAAGGAAAAATATATCTTCCCCTTTACCATCCATATTAAAAGTATCCTTGCGGTCAAGGATATGGAAATAAAGGGCTACAAAATATTCGGTACATCCAAGGCTTCCACCGGGGTGCCCGGAAGCTGCACCATGAACCATTCTGACGATATCGCGGCGAATTTGGGTAGCGAGTTTCTGAAGTTTTTCGTAATCGGGCTGAGACATGGAGAATTATTTCACGCAAAGATAGCAGATGCTTGGTAGGAGGCAAGAGGGATGATGCAAGAAGCAGGAGGGAAGACTCTTGTCTCCTGCCTTCTGCCTCTTATCTCCTGCCTCTTGTCTCCTAGTGTGTTACAATAAGCCTCTTCATACCCACCGCACCATCTTTTCCTTCTATGATTACCTGGTACATGCCGATTGAGAGCTTAGTCGAGTTTATATCGAGCGTAAATTCTCCCTTGGCTATTCTACCACGGTATACTTCTTTCCCGAAGTTATCATAAAGCCTAACCGTCAGATCCTCACGGGCTCTATATGGCATGACCAACCTGGTCTGCTTATCAGCAGGGTTAGGGTAGAGGGAAATCAGTTTATTCTGAACTTCCTGGTCGAGGCCTGTTATGACGTTGAAAGGAGTCACATCAAAGGTTGCCGATTGGAAAATCTGCTTCTCTGCACCCTCCGTATCATCTTGTACAAAGATTATAACAGACATGTCTTCAATAGATGTAGGATCTCCAGGAGTTGGACCGCCGGGACCGTAGAAATTGGAGATTGCCCATTTGAACCCAGTAGGGGGTTGGTAAAGGGTGCCTTCATCGAGATCACCATTGAATCTATAACCACTTGGAGAGGGAAGCATTTTCTTGAAGACATAGCTAACCGAGTCCTCGTTGGTATTGAAATTCTCAATCTGGAGTTCTTCAGGTGTGACTCCTTTTTCTACAACCGCGATGTGAAGCACCGCATCGCCATCAATATCACGATTAGGTATAATTCTCGGTAATACCACAAGTTCACCTTCGGAATTAATTTCAATGTCTGCATCAATCTCAATTTCAGAAAGTCTTAGAGTGCGCTTACCATAAGCTATTTCTCCAAAGCTATTCCACACACCCCTTGCAATATTTACACCATCGTAGGTAACACCACCATCAAGCAGGGATTGGGGTACGTTACTAATTCCATAGTATTGAGCCCTTGCCCCAACTTCTGCCGGATTATCCAGGTAAATATCGTCAAGAGGATTAGGGAATCCTGTACGATAGTTAATGACTACTACTTCCGGATTGCTGAAGATAGGATTTTCAGAAGTACCATTTTTCCTGATAATGAAATTCCTGATACTGTCATTTTCCTCCTTTACATCAGCAAGCAAGGATGCAACTTGTGAATCGTTGGTAAAGTTCTCAAGGAGAACTGTTCGTGTCCTGTTTCCGACAAAGAAGTTGTCTATAAGGAATCCGGCAGGATCATTCTCGCTTTGAGAACCGGCAAAACGCTCTGTACCTGCTATAAATCTGAATATCACAGTATCGCCTTTCGTCGCTGACAATTCGTGTTTGGCTTCCTGCCAGACAGGAGCTTGGTTTTCACTGCCATCATTCCAACCATAGCCAAACTGGTTATCCAGTCCGGGTAAGCTCAATGGTCCAAGGCCTGTGGCGTTATACCAGTTGAGCCCTGACAATTGTCCGTTAATGGTACTTACCACGGTAGTCCAGGTAGTCTCATCACTGAATACCATATCAGTGGAATACTGAAGTATTAAACCATCATCCGATCCTGTTAAGGTCTTGGTAAGCAGATCAAAGGCAACCATAGGCCTGTCGAGATTGGAGAAGTCATAGCATGCCGAGTACAGGTAACTATATTCATCCACATCACTTTCAGTGGTTCTGTACCACAGGGGCTTGTTTATCCCCTGTTTCTCCAGCCTGGTACCCCAAACATTCCCACGGTCGGCGACTAAGCCCTGGAGTGTACCTCCTGCATTGCTGAGTGTACCATAGTCCCAAATTATATTGGGAACTAATTCACCGGTAGACTCAAGAAATACACTGGTCCATCCACCATCGTCATCATCAAAACTCTCAAACTCATCTCCATCCACCTCTACAATGTCACCAAATACCAGTCTCTTTGTAATTTCCGCTGGACATTGATTCTCTGTGATCACGTTGTATGTGACGTCATACAATCCTCCCTGGTTAACGATCAGTGTAGCAGTATCAGTACTGGCTGTTTGTGTAATATCTGAAGCCAGTGCCACATCAAAAACATTCCAGTTGGGATATCCTGAATTTTGGACCGCATTACTGGGCGGATCACCGTTGACAAGGACAGGATCCCCGTTCAGGCATTGCGTTGCAATTTCAAAGTCAAAAGGCTCCAGTTTTTCATAGAAGAATTCCAGAGTATCGCTATGACAGTATACGAACTCCTGTCTCATCCAGTAATTATTCTTTCCAAATGAAAGTGCGGCAATCTCAGGATTGAATTGAGTACCGGTTTCAGTAGTCTGATCAGTTCCCACGAGATCCTTTGCATCCCACCAGTTTACGACTGCAGAGATGGTATTTCCTGCTGCCAGGGAATCGATTTCGATGCCTATTTGTTCGTCTGAAACACAAACCTGGCTGACGATCATTTGGGAAATAATCTCACGTATTTCCGGTTTGGGAGGCTCAGGATAAACCCTGATCACCTTGGAGACCACACTCTCGCAAAGAGAGGTTAGCTCTGACCCAAGAGGTAATCCAAGTGTATACCTGTATGTAACCCGTACCTCAACATATTCGTCGAGTGCCACCGAATCCGGGTTGGAAGTATCGATCAAAGTGGGATCGAATTCCCATCGTGGATCACTGGCATCCGCGTCGTTGAAATAAATTGCGATCTGCTCTTCATCAGACAGTACCGTAAATGCCGTATCCGGAACAGCACCTCGTAAATCCGGATTCTTTTCAGGATACCTTACCTCATATGTAAACCTGAATTCAGTATTTGGATTACTGGAGGCAATATTGGTCGGTCTCAACAGAATTGGATCACTATCCCAGGGGCTCTTATCATAGTCACAAGTAATAAACTCTTCAGAAGGAGTAACTACGAAGCCCTGGTTATCCGAACCGTCGAAATTGAATTCAATTTCAGGTTGCTCGAATATGGATAAATCCTGGTTCAGAACATCCAGTGTTTCATCCACTTTCTTGAATTCGAATTCAACTTTCACGGCAATCACTTCATCCTGGTTATTCTTACCGGGAGTAAAGTTGAGTGCGGCTACCCTTGGATCGAAGAAATACTCATCGTCGCTAGCATCTGCTGGTAAGAGGCCCGGATCAAACAGAAGGCCATAACCTGACCCGGTGTATTGATCAGGGGTATTACCCTGCACATAGGGTTCCGGCGGGATTTCTGTGTTCCCAATCTTAATGTACATGCGAACAAATTCTTCTCCCTGGAGCAGCTGAGGTTCCAGTGCACTGGTAATGATGTCATTTTCACAGTATTCCAGGTTCAACCCGATAATATTATTTGTTGCAGCATTAACAGTGAAAGTCTTAGTTCCCGTGTTGCTACATCCTAGTCCTGAGATACCGTAATTGAATACCCTTCTCCAGTTCACTTTATGCTTACCGAGATCGTCTTCGGTCATCTCGCTGGAGTTGAAGAAGTAATTGTCTTCTCCGGATTGTCGGATTTTCAATACACCACTTCCAGAGAATGAAATGTAAGGGGTTTGCCCTTCAATACCAGTTGCGTAGGCAATACCTGAAGCATCTGTCAACTCAAGGGGGTAGGGGACTTCATCCGTGATAGAGTGACTCCTCCTGGGATTGAACCTGGCAAAAGGACGATCATACATATCGATATTGATGACTGACGGAGTGGCCACACAACCATCCAAATCGCTGGTTTCAACAACGGTAATAGAAGTCTCGGCAAAGTCCTGTGCCGGTTCAGGGTCAATCACGGTAATATCACTGGAGATATTAGCTGAAGCCCCTGAATTAGAACCGGTGAGTACTATTTCATCAGCCGGATCAGGATCTGTTTCTGTAATCATCCGAACACGTATGGTTCCTGTAGATCCATTGTCTGTAATATCTGTTATCTCCGCACGTCCTACTTGCTCACTTTCGATATCCGTGAATATTACTTCTTCACCGAGTTGGAAAGGCCCGTTTGCCTCGTTGGAATAATCAAATTCCAGCTCGGCTTTCAGGATATTGACCAGGATGGCATTGGAACTTCCCCCTGCTACAAGTTCCAGATTTGAACCGAGTGTCCATTGATAAGTACTTTGTTTTGTTGCGGTATTAACAGAGAAAAGCACGTTTTCATCACCTAAACACAGATCCACATCCGGTACAAAGTTGGTTACAGGATTGGCAACAACTTCAAGAGTAAGGGTTGAAGGATTATTCTGAGGAACATTTCCAAATGCGGTAGGATCAGCATCGATCAGGGCAGTTCCCGCTGTTTCTTCTTGTGGACTGGGCTTATATTCAGGATCCGGATCCACGCCGTCCTGCTGAGTATAAGTTTCCAGGTAGGTAGTGCCACCATCGGTCGTGAATCCCCAGGTTCCATCAAAAGTACTGGCTGCACTTCCGGCATTCCTGCTCCAAACTACGCCATCAGCTCCACCTGTAAGAATAGCAGAGAGAGGGGCGAGGTTGTCATTGAGGCACAATACCTGGTTACTGCCCGGGTTGGCTTTTGGATCGGAGATAAATATAATTTCCAGTTCATCATTGACCGTTTCGCAAGGATTTGGATCAGCCGGGTCATCAGATGTAATTCTCACCCTGAATTGTTGTGGGAATGCTACATCAGAAAGGCTTACCCTGTAAGTAGGCTGTAATATCGTGCTGGAAGTTTGAAAGCTTCCTCCACCGCTGGAAGGTCCATTACTAACATCCCATGAAACTCCTGTTTCATCCCCTGCCACAGAGGGAACCACATTCATAATTACAGGATCTGAGAGGTCAATATCTCCGTTTGGATAGGTAGTATTATCAGATAATAGAACTTCAATTTCTCCAAGAGTATTGCCGTCATTATCAATACCCCCTGCGTCCAATGTTGTCCTGATCCATTCCTTGATATCCACCTGTCCACCTAGCGTTCCTTCGGTACGAATATTACCTGAAGGAACAAAACAGGAAGTATAATTATCCCGAACACTGACAAGTTTGATGATATTGTCTCCGTTAAATGGAGGGTCAATCTGGAAGGTAGTACCATTATCGTAAAATGGGACATCAGGATCGGGAGCGGGACCACCATCATCATCATCATAAACAATCAGGTAATCATTCATTCCATTCTGTGCAGTAATACCCCCGGTAATGGTCACCTGTGCATCTGCGGTAATTACGGTTCCGTTATTACATACATTGGCATCATATCCGTCTCCACCACTAAATGGTCCGGTAGCTACAAGATCGGCAAATGAAGGTCCGGTCTCGGTTTGTATTGAAACTCCGGAAATTGTTGAGGTTTGAGAGTTTGTTCCAAGTGAAACAATATTTTGCTGTGCCTTAGTCAATCGAATCTGACCACTGGGTGCATTATTGGGCACTACCACCGTTAATTCAGAATCGGAAACAATAGTGATATTGGAAGTCTGCGATACACAGTTACCACCCAATGGATCACAAAACTCCACATTTGTCACCGCGCTTTGTAAAGGATCGGTTCCGGGGTAGGAGGCAAAATTCTGTCCAATAATAGTAATTGGCGTTTGTATGCAGGCAATGGGACTGACAGAAGTGATTTTGGGAGGACCGTACGTCCTGAAATTCCATCCATTCTTATCGTTTACGCCGATATAAATATTGCCGGCAATATCCGTGATAGCTCCGTTCAACACTTCTACATATACGCCCGTTGAGTCAGGCAAATTAGAAGTAGGATCGATGATTAGTTGATCACCGACTACATTGGCACTGAATGGTATGTCTGTATCATCCGAAGTATATCGTAATCGAATATCAGCGGGTACAACAATCTGTACGTCCTCAGTAAATGTTATGGAAAGGTCGCCGGCTACAGGGAAGGCTACGTTGTTATCACCTGCAACAAAGGTCAGTGCACCCGGAGGGGTATTATCCACTACAAAGAATTCGGCACCGTCAGCCAGGTCGAAATCATCTGTATAAGGATTACCAGCAAGGTCTGTAATAGTCGGACTGTTTCCCTGTACGAGGTGGACACCCACATCTCCTTCACGATTCTCCAGGCCGTCGACTGTCACCTCATAAGCTGTACCCGAGCCAGTTACAAGTGAAATAGTAGGGTCAGGTGATATACCTACGTTGTACAAGGTGAAATCACCAACATCCACACTTATTACGTCTTCTGAGAATGTAACGTCAAGCCGAACAGAAATCTCCTTGGTGGGATTTGAGAAGGATGGATCCCTGACAATTGAATTTACCAGGGGTTCCACTTCATCAAAGGCAATGACGTTTGTTGATTGTGAAAATTGAGTACTATTACCGGAGGCATCCGTAACGGTGGCTGTAATTTCAATACTATATGCATTGGTTGAAACCAATCCGCCATCCAGTGATTCAAAGTCAGCATCACTTACTGATACAACCTTATTAGTTCCCACATCAATAGTGACGATACTAAAAGGTGAGCCAAGGTCTTCGAATCCTCCACTGTTCACATTTGCCCTTAGTTGAATTGATCCGCCATCCAGGGTGGGATCACTGTCTATGGGGACAGTTACTTCAAAGCTCGTGTTGGTGCTATTATAGTAGTTGAGAAATTCGTTTCCACCCCTTGCCTGGGCAAGATCTGTGGTTAACTGGGTAGGGGCCGTTTGATCAATGATAATTGTCGTTGTAGACTCTGTACCAAGTGTTCCCGGGTTTCCACCATAATCAAATAGGATTGCAGTAAACGTAATAACCTCTCCTTCCAGGAGCCCCGCACTCATTGCTTCAAAAGTGGCAGCATCAATTGTAACGGTTTGAGTGGTGTTTACACCTCCGATTGTTACCGGAGCGCCTAAATTTTCCAATGGTTCGGCACCGGCTCGGGCTTGTATTTGAATCGATCCTTGATCAAGCGTTTGGTCGTTGGCAATGGGTACATCAATATTAATATTACCGTTCGTGCTGTTCCAATATCCCGCAACAACATTACCACCACTTGCAATTACATTTCCAACCGTAAATGCACCAGCCGAAGTCTGGTCAATCAGCATGAAATCAGCCGCTGTGGGGCTTTGCGTTGAATTGTCAAATGCATCACGCATAATAATCCTGAACGAGACATTATCCCCGTCTATCAAGCCACTATCAAAACCTTCAAATGTTGCTGCAGGTATTGGGATGATTTGATCCGTATTTACAGTGGGTATATTGACAGGTCCAAATTCGGATGCAAATCCACCCCCAACATCTGCAAGGATTTCAATGGAACCGTTTTGGAGGGATGCGTCATTAGCAATCGGAACAGTAACTAGCAGCTCAGTATTAGTAGAATTCCAACGATTTACTACAACGGTTCCGCCATTGCTGCTGACATCTGAAATGGTGGGGCTTGACGGGGCTGTTGCATCTTTAACTATGATATCTGTTTCTGCTGTATTTGGATTTCCATTAGGACTGTTGTCCGTCAATATCACACTTACTGTTATATTACCATCTATAAGTCCAGCCGCTCCCACATCAATTCCGGAAATAGTAGCACTGGAACCAGAAATGGTTCCAGTCCCTGTAATTTCTAATGGGGTGGGAGTAGTAGTATCCGTTATGACCCAATCGTAGGTGGACTGGTCTTCAGCACCCGTAATCTCAAAACTCACGGAATTCTGATTGGCTCCATTAATATATGTTTCGAGTACGGTCCATGATACGGTATGTTGCGCGGGTGGTACGTTATCCTGAAGATTAATGGGTCCAGATGTAGCGGTTACATCGTTTCCATTATTGGAAAAATCCCAGAATTTGTCTGCCAGGCCGTCACGCGGTGTTATGGTGACTGTTTCAAGTCCGTTTGGTGTTCCTGTAACATCGATATAGAATCTGAATGTACTTTCTCCCCCGGACGCAGAAGTAGCCAGAGTAGAGTCCGCGTTGTCCGGTAGTTTCACAGAGATCAAGGTCGCTGCAGTAGCAGTGCCCGTGTTCTGTGCGAAGGTAAGAGTAAAGTCAGTAGCTGTTACTCCGCCAGTGGGGGGACTTGGATCAGGACCGTCATTTGTAAAGATTCCTTCTGCAAAGGTGACATCAATCCATCGGTTGTCGAGATCAACATCTGCTGAGAAGAAGTCAGGTTTTACCGTGTCTTCTACCGTTAATGCACCTGTTGATTCAGTGCCTACCGTGCTGTTACCTGCATCGTCGAATATTGCGCCATTCACTGCAAGTATTTCTATGGTCTCTGTTCCATCAGGTGGACCATCGGCGCCGGTGAGGAATACCCTTACGGTGGTTTCACCTCCAACCAAGGCAGAAGCCGAACCCTCCACACTGTTGTCCGGGGCTTTGACTGATGAGATATTAAGAGCGGTAAGGGGACCTGCGACAAATACCCTGTCGAAGTCGGATGCAGTCACTGGTTGGCTATTGCCAGCATTCCCCCAGATACCTTCATCAAAGGTTACGTCTATGTAAAATGTAGTAGCCCCTGTTGCAATTACAACTGGGGTAGGAGTGGTTTGAATCTCTGGTGGATAAGTGTCTTTCAAAATCAAAGATCCGGTGTTTTCTGTATCGGGAGTTGCATTTCCCGCTTCATCATAGACTGAACTGGCTACCACAGATACCACGAAATCTTCAATTCCGGATGCAAGATCCGGTGTCAGATCAAGGATAAGTTTGAAGGATGATTCTCCACCTACCGGGTTCAGGTCATTGGTAAGTTTTACATCACTTACCGTGACCCCTGTTATACGTCCTCCATTATCATTAAAAGCTGTGACGGAAAAATCTGTTTCTGTAATAGGAGTGCTTGTTGCCGCATCACCCCAAACGCCCTCATCGAATGTTACCGCGACATATGCTTCGTAGGTCGGAAGGTCAGTTTCGGCGGTGGCCGTTTGGATACTTGCCGCAACACCATCCACCACAAGGTCATAATTTTCTATGGTCGGATAATTTAGGTTCCCATCGGTAACATCGGTAACACTGTTGGATTGAATCTCCAGCGTATAGGTAGAGCCATGGGTTAGCGGCAGGAGTGAGGTTACTCCAGCCAGATCTAATGTCAGATTAGTGCCTAGGATGGTAGTATTTGCCCCGCCGGCGGTAAATGTATGTACCGGCGTACCGTTCTCTTTCAGTACAATGTTCCCCGTTGTTCCCGCCTGTATGTCTGCATTCCATGTAATGGTAATTTCTGAACTTGTTGCGGCCAATGTTGGATTAACGATGTCACCATCTGTGGGGGAATAACTGTCAACATCAGGAGGTAGGTCAAAATTAATCCCATCTGATCTGAATGGTACATTCCCTGCATTGTCGTCATCATCCCAATTTGAAATTGATGAAATAGCTCCTCTTAGTGAACTAACCGTACCGGTATTAGTCTCTGTAGGTATGTTGTAGGCTCCCGCATTCTTAGAGCTGGCGATTGCTGAAAACGAACCATCGGTTAATCCGGTAGGAACTTCTGATTGACTTTCATTTGAACTAGGTTCAGACATGCTTCCTTGCCAGCTTCCATTAATCATAATTCCTGCTAGGAACGTAGGTGAACTAACTTCTCCCTGGTATGCCAGTACCTGGTCTCCACCTCCCTGATCGATTTCAAAGTCCGTTATGGTAATTTCCGTACCGGCGTAAGTAAATCCGGAGGCGGTCCATACAACCGTTTGTTCTGCATTGGTTGTAAATTGTGTGCCAGACCATCCTCTGCGAGTAAAATTAATCTTAGTACCGTCTTCCACATCTTTTAACAATAAGAACTGGACGAAATCATCATCGCCTCCCAGATCTACAATGGAGTTAAAGGAAGTAAAAACAATATCTCCAGGACTTAAATTTACCTGCCCGGGTGCTGCCAGGGTGGTAGCACCAAAGGAAGCCATTTCATTATTGTTAAGGTCTATTATATTGCCTACTCCACCACTTGTATAAGATATGGTGGATGATAAATTCCATGTGCCGGCAGGAGCTGTAAATCTTCCCTGCCTGGTAGTCGCATTCCATGATGAGCCGGTTGCTGCCTGGGAAAGTGTAAAACCAGTTAAAGGATTTCCATCGGCGATCTGCAAATCTTCCGAAATAAAGAACCTGATGGTATCGGAATCTGTTCCTACAGCGTCATAGAGAACAAATTCAAATGGAGTTACAAATGGGGCGAGCTTATCATTGAGTACCTTAACTCCTCCTGATTGGGTATCCGCCATTGGATTAGGCGTTACACTGTCATCATCGAAGATGGAAGTTGCTGAGGCAGGCTTAATTTCGATAGATTCTACACCTGATGGAGGGCCATCTGTAATACTCAAATTCAATCTGAGTTCAGTTTCTCCCCCAGTGGCCGTATTGCCATCTGTTTTTGTAACAGATGATATGGTAATATCACTTGCAGCACCCCCATTTTGCAGGAAGTTTACACTGAATGCTCCCGGTCCGAGCGCTCCTGAACCCCCTGAAGAATATACTCCATCGCTAAAAAACACATCGATAAATGCATTCTCGGTATCGAGCGTAGAACTCAATATAGTTGCCGGTTTTCGATCATCCAGGTTATCATTTGCTGATTGTCCGGCATCCATAGCATTCCCGGTAGGGGAGGCGAGGTCGAAAATTGAAGCTCCATCTGCAGGGCCAACAGTCAGTAATTCGCTTCCGTCAGCGGGAGTATTGTTCAGAGTTAGATTGATGGTGGCATTATCTGTTCCCGCCGTATGTGATACGGTGAATGAACTGAGCGTGGCTGAACCACCGGTAATTTGCACATTCAAGTCTGCCTCAACAATGGAAGTTGCACTGCTGTTGGATCCTGAAACAGATTCTGAAAAGGTAATAAGGGCTGATAAATTGTCTGTCGCTACAACCACCGAATTGATTGACGGTAGAGTCAGATCGTTAAGGTTTTGTGTAATCTCGTCGGCGTCAGGTACATCCAATCCGGCATCGTCAAATACCCTGTTATTGGCTGAAGGAGATACGGTGAGTACTTCACTGCCATCGGCTACCCCACTTAGGGTGAGATCTATTGTCAGGCTATTAGTTCCCCCGGTATGTGTTATGGTACTACTTGTCAAGGTTGCGGTACCACCCGTAATAGAAACATCGAAGTCAGCATCCACAAGGTCTCCGGTCATGTCATTATTCGCCCAAACCACCTCTGTAAATGTTAGGGTGGCCTGGGTGTTGGCGGCATTTACTGTGAGAGATTGGAATCCAGGATCCGTTTCATCATTAAGATTGGCCGTTATATCAGCGGCATCTGGAATATTCGTGCCATTGCCGTCAAATGCATCACTATTTGAAAATGGTGAAACCGTCAAGATCTCATTACCATCGGGGACACCGTTTAAAGTAAGGTTAATGGTGGCTGTATTGGAACCTCCCGTATGACTTATAGTATAAGATTGGAGGGTTGCCGTACCACTGGAAATAGTAACTTCCAGGTTGGTTTCATCAATATTACCAGTCCGGTTAACCGTTGCCCATACGTTTTCTGTGAAAGTGACTGTTGCAGAAGCATTATTTCCTGCAACATTCAGATTACTGAATCCCGGAACTACATTGTCTACACTTGTAGTAGCTTGGTCATTTGCATTGTCTACAACATTGCTGTTAAGATCTGTAACGTTGATCACGGTAACTGTTATGTCTGTCCCTTCACTGAGAGCAGACATATCCGAGACGGTCAGAGTGACATCAGAACCGGATTTCACTGCCCCACTTACGGTTATACCGTTATCTAAAGAGTAGTTTCCAATAGCTTCAGCAGTGGTTTGGTCCACTTCTTCATTAAAACTTACGACTAGCGTGGTATTATTAACAAAATTGAGTCCTGTAACTGTCGGTTCCGCTTCATCCTCCATATTCAACACACCAGTAGTTTGTGTACCAGCCATTGGATTTGTACCACCTGTATCAAAGACAGAATTGCCATCTACGGGTACGATTTCAACCGTTTCCGCCCCTGTAGGTGTACCTGTAACATTTAATAAGAACCTGAGCACCGTTTCCCCACCTGCCGGGTCGGTACTTCCATCACTTTGCTTGATGGATGAAACTGTTACAGCTACGCCTGAACCACCGTCGCTGTAATTTAAATTAAACTCAGTACCTATGGTATTCGATAGTGCAGCACCAGTGCTGTTGAATACCCCCTCACTGAAAGTAACCTCAATGTACGAGTTATCAGTGGCCACCGTGGCTACATCGATAGTGGGATTGGCCCAATCCCTACTTGCACTGGTAAGAACCAGCAAGGAAAAAAGCAGTGTTACCGCAATAAATGATTTCCTTAGTTTTAGTATAAATAGGTTCATATTGTTCAGGTAAAAGTCTTGACTATAGATTCTATGGTTTATTTCTTTTCAAATTCTCCGTTCTCCATCACCTTGATCAGGAGAAGCGTATTTACATCGGCAAATTCAGTGTGGCCAAACATCAATATGCCGTTGTCTTCGCTGGGCAAAACAGCTGCAGCCGTTTCGGTGCCGGCTCCCCCGTAGTATTTTGGTTCTCCACCAGGGAAAGTAATATTGCCATCCACATCTACTTTGAGAAGCATAAAATCTTCATCTCCTATAACCCCTCGGTCGGAGGTGGCCAGTATCAAAATATCTCCAAACGCTGATACCGTAATAGAGTTGGGAGTATCAGTACCTTCATAATCATATTCCACATTTTGCAGAATAGGCTGGGCAGACAAATTATCTGTAATCACAAGCCTGATATTGGTTTGGTCTTCATCTGTTATTGTTCCGATCATATAGTACCGGTTGGCACCTGTATTGGTAACATGAAAATCAGTCATCTTGAATTCCGTGCTCTCCTGGTAGGGGTAAAGTGGACTTTGTTCTATATCAGATCCCCTTTGGGCCGTTGAAAGCTCACTTTTAAGATCCCTCGGACCACCCCAGATCACCTTCCCTGAATTATCCATTTGAAGAGTGTTCAGAATGGGTGCTTTTTCATCGGGGTTTGAATCGGACGAAACCTGGCGTTCAAATTCGATTTTATCCTTAATGATATCTGCCACATTATCATCCTCAGGTACAGTTCCCGGTGCTGAAGAAGCGAATTCTATTAGCAGCGAATGCTTGTCAGCCTGGTCAGGTTGCTCAACAATTCCCACCAGGTCATTGCCATCACTTTCTTTAATAGCTCCCCTTAGAATTCCCTTTATAGCTCCAGATTGATTACCAAATCGCAGGAATTTGAAGTCAGAACCAGTGGCGAGACATACCGCCGCATAGTTTTCTGAATCGACTACCTCATAGCCTGAAATGATAAAACTGTTGTTTCCAAGGACTGTGAGGGAAGTGGATCGGAAATCCCCAATTTCATCCGTAGTGGAAACGAGCGACCACTGAATAATGCCCCGGTCATCCACTCGAAGTAGTTTGGGCCTGAATTTCGATGCTCCATCCTCCACCTCTTCGACGTTGGCCAATAAGAGGTAGCCCCCATCAGGATGATATTTCATATCTACTGCAGTGGTAGGGGAGTTGGAGTTTTCCCCGATCAATTTCACAAATCCACTGGTATCGGAAGGCTCGATATTTTCCTCTACGGTACATCCTGAAAAGACACTTAGAATGGAAAATACAGCAATACTTGGTAAAAGTCTTTTCATCATTCTTCTAGAAGTTTTTCGTGTTTGAATATGGGGAGGTGGATTCCCGCACTAATACTGAAAGATTGAAATCTTTGATCATTCCTAAGTCCTCCTCCATATGCTACTGCATTTTCATAAAACTGGAAGCGGTCTTTTACTACCTGGAATAAACCGTAATTATACCTTACATCCAGGGTGGCCCATGGGCGTCCAATTTTTAGGCGCAACGCCCCCCCAGCAATTATTTCCATATCAAACGAATGATATCCGTCAGTAACATCAAGATTTGGACTTTCCAGGAGCTCTCCACCCCCGGTTTCCTCACCCGTAGTCACGAGCTCCGTTGAGATTTGATCTGTTACGCTCATGCGGTATTGTCCGGAAATGCCAAATGTCCCGTGGACTCTTACCCTTCGATTCATTATCAAGTTGTAATGTGCAAGTGTATTAAGCTGTAGACTATTAAACCTGCCTACCACCCTGACCTTTTCAAAATCATCTTCATAATAATCCGTTACAATCCTGCTGACAAAACCCAATTCGGGATTAAAAATCAATTTCTCCAGAGTGGGCTTATTGCGGAACAAATCGAATTCCGCACTGACAAATGCCTGAAACCCCGGGGTGACCTCGACTGTTGCTGCCCCTTGATAAGGGGTTACTCGATTCTTCATGTGAGAAAAATTGGTGTTAGTTCCGAATCGCGCTCCTATCCTGAAAATCGGATCGGTCCTGAAGGTCCTGTAAAGATTTATGAACTCTGTAGGGTCGACCGAGGGATTCAGGAGATATTCCGGATCAGTACCCAGCATCAACAACATATATTCATCTGCCTTTTCCGGTTCGTCTAGCTGAAGATAAGTCAGTGTTAGAAGGCGATAGGCCTGGACACGCTCCTCTTTGGTGAACTCCAGGTTATTCTCATTCAGGCATGAGCCCCACGTTTGCTGGAATTGGTCAACAAGGTCGTGAATACGACCTTCATCATAGGCTGTTTGAGCTGCAGTGAGTCGTTCAGCACAAGTTTGTGCAAATGACGCTTCAACAGCAAAAAACACGAGCGCCAGGGATAGGAGGGAGGTGGTTAATCTCATTTTCAGGGTGTCTCGTTAGTGTTAATATTGTTACAGGTGTTTTGGTAAGCGATTTCACTACCAATATTTCTTTTCCACTCTTCTTTAGTCATATTTCTCAACAGGTAATTACACATGCGACCGCTCATTGATTCGATATCCATGGGCCAGGATTTTATAGCCCGGTTGTGGGTGCCTGCGAGCAATCGTTGGCTGTCTTTAGAAAAGGCCAGTGAGGTCACGGCGCTGTTGTGATCCCGCAAGACAAGGGGATCCCTATTCAGTTCCTCAAGATTGTAAACCCGGATACTCTTATCGGCACTCGCGCTGGCGAAATGTTTTCCGTCACTACTGAAGGCCATACTTACAATAGCCGCTGTATGACCAGCCAGCACTTGCCATTTATTGTCAATACTGAGGTAAATATTGCCCTCATAGTCACCCACTGCAACTAAAGAGTCATTATGATTGATCTCAATGGACCGTAGGCGGTGGTTTGTACTTAATACTACCGATGCCCTATGGTTCTCTAGTATATCGTAGGCATAGAGATTTCCTTCACTGCCCGTCCCGTAAAGGGTAGTACCCAGACGATTGACGGTAATCTGGGTCAGCTTTTCTTCGGGTTCGAAGAGGGTATTTGTATAATTATTGGAGTACAGGCTGATCATCTTGCCGTAGTTGTCCAGCAAGTATACTGCATCATTCTTTAAGTAAGCAGCATCAATTACGGAGCTCCCAAGCTGCTTGAGGCTTGCCTTCCGGGACAGGTCCCTGGTATCGAAAATCTCTGCAAAGGCGCTATTGTTAAGGGTGCCCGCCATAAATAAGCTCAATCCATCCTCGCTTACTTCGACAGTTTTAACGGTTACCCGATTCCAGAAGGATGAGTGTTTTTCAAAGGATAGCATATCCCCGTCAATATTCCATTTCAGAAGACTGCCGTTCTGATGGATGGAAAAGAAATATCGGTCTTTAATTGAATTGATAAGGAAAATATCACCCGGGTTTTCATAAATCGTACCATAGGTCCGGGTCAGGGGATCATTGAATTCCTTCAAGGCAAAATACATTGCATTGTATAAGTCGGAATTATAGGCATAGCCATTAGCCGACCTATGGAAGTTGTATGCTTGTTCCGCCAGGAGGCCTTTCAGTTGTGAGAAGCGTTCGCCCTTGTATTCACGTGAGCGAAGGGCAATGATCCTGGCTGCTTCGAGAAGCCTGTATTTGTTAGCTTCAATGTTGGAATTGGAATAAAGAAACTTGTAAACCTGAAGTTCCTGGTCCTTATTCAGCCCGCTTTTCAAAAGTCTGTTCAGCAAGCTATCTGCTTTGGTGTACTCCCCACTTGAAGACATTTTTCTTGCATCGGACAATTGCTGTTCGAAGCTGGTTTGGGGGTGCGCTATGGTTATAAAGGCCAACATAATACATATGGTGAGGGGACTTTTCAATCCTCCCCGCCACTCAACTGCTCCTGTACATTCTCGCAAGTCTTCTCGTAGGGAATATTCGGATCGAGGTACCTTGACCACTCATCTTCTTCAATATTCCTGGTTACATACTGGCATAGCCTGTTACCCATCTGGTCAATATCAGTAGGCCAAACCTTAACCTGCCTGTTATGAGTTCCGGCATAGACCCGCGAATTATCATACATAAATATCATATCGGAAACCGCTCCGTTATGATCATCCATAACAATTGGATCCTTGTTTATATCATTGAGATTCCAAAGCCGAACAGTACGGTCCCTGCTGGAAGTGGCCATAAAATTCCCATCATAACTAAAGGTGATGGAAGTAATTGGTGCTTCATGACCAAATAGGTTTTCCATGTTGCCCTGGCTATCAATCATGTATAGGATTCCCTTGCTGTCACCAAAAGCTACCCATCGACCATTGTCACTAATTTCGAGGGATTCAATTCGATTGGTGGTTCTGTAATCATTTGGATGATCTTCGTAGTTTTTCTTAATATTCCATTGATGAAGATTTCCCAATGTGCTCACACCATATAAGAATTGGCCATCATGACTTACGACTATTTCGGTGAGTTTGTCGTCACTTTTAATTACCTCTGTGATGGAATTTCCCGTCACTCTGTTAATTGTGTAGCCGTGGTCGTCCAGTAGATAAAGGTTATTGTTTGGAGCATAATCCAAATCAATGACACCATCGCCCAATTCCTCCAGTTCCTGGATTGATTTTGTATTGAGGTCCACAATCGCTAAGTAGGCACCACTGAAACCCTTCCCTCCAAGGGCCATATACCGGTTATCAGAGCTCAAACTGGCTGCTTTTACGGTAACTCCCGGGATACTATCAGTAACCATATTTTTCTGATTATCCACCCAGGAAAATATTCTTCCATTTTCATGAATGGAAAATACCGTTCGATTATTGGAATTGGATTCCATTAAAATATCCCCAGGTGTAGGATACACATTATTATTTGTTGCAGCGATCGGATCGCCATTTGCTCTCAATGCATAATATAGACCCTTAAAGACGTCTACCTCATAGCTGTATCCACCAAATCTGGAGTTGAAATTGTAGGCTTGCTGTGCCAGTAGAGATTTGATATCTCTAAATAGTTCTCCCGAAAAACTTAGAGATTTGAGTGCTATCGTCTTAGCGTTAGAAACGTATAATCTTTGCTGGGCAACGGTAAAGTTCTCTTCAGCTACAAATTTTGCAGAATCAGCTTCCTCTTTGGCCAGTACGGCCTTGGTCTCATTGAGTCTTGCAAGAGCAGCACTTTTTATGGCCAGCTGACGCTGATATTCTGCAGTATCTTTGGCGATAAGAGCTTCTGTTGCAGCGGAATCGGCTCGCTGTGCTTCTGCAATGGCCTTTAAACTCGCACTGTCGGCTTTAGATCGCTGAATATCTGCTTCATTTTTTGCGAGAATGGCACTATCCCTTTGAATTACGGCATCCGCCCTGGCTACTTGTGCAGCAGCTGCACTATCCTGGGCTCTTTGAGCCTGTCTAGCAGCCTCAATCTGCTGGTCAAAGGCGTAGATCAGGAACCCGATAGCTACCACCACTAATCCGGCCATTACCATGGCCGTGATCCTTGCGGTTTTCAGCCTCCTCTTGGCCTGGAGTTCCTTTATTCGCTGTTCCGTCTCGTATTCACGCTTGGAATGCGAAAGGAATTCCATGGTGCGTTCGAAAGCGGGATGATATCGTTGTGCCCAAATAAGGGTAGGGCGGTGCTTGGATTCCCAGTTCAAGGCAAGTTGGAGATCCGGGGGCCTCCAGAGTCCTGCCTTTCCAAGCTGGTACATGCTGGCCGCCTCGGCAAGACGAATGTACATTTGAACCGCATCCGCTTCGTCATCCACCCAGTTCTTAAGCCTTACCCAGATCCTCATGAGGGACTCGTGTGAGATGTCAATCACGGACTTTGGAGACAGAGTAATACCATGTGCGGGCACTAACAGGGACCTGCCGGGCTCCCTGAATTTTTCAATAACGGCCGCTACATCCTTGGCTGATGCATTAGCAATTGCTGCGATATCTCCAAGTCTTGTCGGGCGTCTGATGCCAAAGTTCTCACCGCGCTTCTCTGTAATCGCCTTGAACATCGATTCGCAAATACGCTTTTGCTCGTCATCCAGTTCATCATAAGCCTCGTTGGCATGCAATGAGAGCGCCTCGGACATAGTGCCAATCGCCTCATAATGCTTGATATCAACTGATTCGTCCTCGAAATCCTTGAATTTGTCCCAATAGTCCCATGTACGCATCAGCGAGTGCTGGAGAATGGGCAGTTGGTCAGGATTGTCACCCAGGTCGTTGAGCAACCTTTGCACAAGCCTGGTGGTGATTTCAGCGCCACCCACAGCCACAGGCCCCTCTATGGCCTTTCTCTTCTGTTCCCGTGTCATCTGGGGGATCAGGTAATGACTGTCGTTGATCTTTTTGGTCAGGTCGGCAAACTGTGCACATTCACCAATGAAGTCGGACCTCATAGTTATGGCTACATAACAAGGGACATCCTGGTTATCCACCGCTTCAAGCAGAAGATTAATAAATGCCAGAGTCTCATCTACCGCTCCCTTATCCCTACTTTCCTTGAAACGGAAAAGTTCCTCGAACTGATCTACAAGAACGAGGTAGTTCTTTTTCGTACTTCTCTTAAATTGCTTGATAGCTTCTACCAATCCGAGAGAACTACTTCTCAGTAACGTGGAGAAAATCTGTCTCTTCACCTTTCTTTCGTCCTCATCCGATTCCCTGTATTCCTTATCGGTTCTCAGGAGTGATTCCGCGAGGTTCTCGATAGGGCCGGCACCGGGTCTTGTAACTACCACTTCCCAGTCCGCACTGACATCGGTAAGAAAGCCTCCATATAGAATAGGAAGCACACCACAATAGACAAAGGATGACTTACCAGAACCCGAGGGTCCGATAACACCGACAAACCTGTTTTTGGACAGCTTGAGTAACACTTCGTCACTTTGGCCTTCACGCCCGAAAAACAAGTGGCTCTCCTCGATCTTGAAGGGCCTTAAACCGGGAAATGGATTAAATCCTTCCTTCAGCTTCTCATTTGTGGGAGTATTCTCTTCCTCCTCCTCTTCATTCTCATCCTCTGATGAGAATTCAGGTTCGTTGTATTCCTCCTCGTTAAATTCTTCCATGTTTTCGTCACTCATGGCAATTAGCTTTTAATGTCTTCAAGAAATGAATCAAGGTTATTTTTCATGTCCCCGTCATCTTCAATTAATTTGATGCCCTGGTTGGTGAAAAGTTCATAGCCGGTACTGTCGGGACTGATGAGAGCGCGGCCTCTTACGGGTTTACGTCGACCAAAACCGGGCGCTTTCAACAAGTCCAATACTTTCATTCGCACCCATTGACGATTCACATTACCCTGGAATACGATGGCACCATCAAATTTCCGTAGATTTGAGATGTGATCTTCTCTCACATCCAGTAACTCGCCTTCAAAACGGGGTAACAGAACGTTGAATCCTGATTTTTCGAGCATATTCCTTAATCCGGATGCTTTGTCCGTATCCACTTTGTCGTGTATCAGGTAGATAGAAGTGCGACCATTAGACTCCTCATCGGCATGAACGGCCTCTTTTTTACGGTCCAGCCCTCCCTCAATAACCTCAGTCCTGATCATGTTTTTAAAATCTTCCAGTGGTGTCTGTAGGATCTCAGCGCCTTCCGACACATCGGAATCACGTTTTACGTTTTCAATAAACGTCCGTTGTTTTTCACTGGCAGATCTTAGTAGGGGCGTAATCCAGATCAACCTTGGAAATTCATATTTGCCTTCTGAACCAGCCTTGTCGGCTGCCAGTTTGTTCTGAATATCGACAATGGATTTATCGGTTCCATCGGGAATATCTCCATAGGAGGTCCCTATCAGGTGAACAGATAAACTGCACTGGTCGAGATAATCCTTCACTTGTTTCTCGGCCTCTGAAATGGTACTGGGCAAAGGGTGATCGGGCAGTACCTTGTAACCATGGCGCTGCAATTCCCTACGAATGATATTTCGCTGTACAATCAGGTCATGGGCGGTTTCAGCGAGATATATGCATTTCCGGGTATTTATAGTTTTTGCACCTTTCTTGCTCGATGTCAGCATAATGATGGACTCGTGCACATCAAAGGCAATGTCCACAATATGCATCCAATAGTTATTGGTAGCTTCGGTATCGAAATAATCACTGTAATCCACAGCAATACCCGTATCCTGGTCCATTTTGTACATCTCATAGCCATGAATGTCCCTTAGACGGGTTGGAATCTCTTCACTGGATAGGGGAGCCTTCATCACCTTGAATATGCGTTGTGCTCCTGTACCTTCAGCGTTTCTTCCAAATTCTTCCAACAGGTCAAGGCAATGACCGGATGAAATAAAATTGGGGCTCAGGACCGGGATCAGGACTGCTACATCTTCGAGATTAGCAGCCGTCAATGTATCTCCTTCTTCTTTTAATGCGACCGTGGGTTTTTCACCCAAGACCTGTTCCAACATTAACTCTAAAAAATATTTGAAATCGGATACCCATCCTTTTTCATTCTCATCCTCTGTCAGGTTGTCTGCAGCGGCATAAGAAATCAGTACGTCTATTTTAAAAGCCATTTTACAGGATTAAACTATTTCACTTTTATAATGTGCGCTTACACTGGCGATCATGTCCTGAACCAGGATATGGTTATCGCCCATAATTGCATAATAATCATTAGATGCGATGGCAAATACCACTGAGTTATTTTCAATGGCAGTCAGTTTTTGAGCGTTTATTCCACTCTCAAGAATAAATAGCTCACCAAACACATCATTTTTGTTAAGTACCTTGTTTTCAGTATCGTTGAACTGTAATTCCACCTGGCCTTCGGCCATTACCAGTACGGGTTTACTGTCAAATTTCTCGGTAAGATCATATTCTTCACCCTGCGCCAGTTGGATTACATTCATCTTGTCGGCCAGATCACAGAGCATCACTCCTTTAATTCCAGAGAGGACCGGGATATTTTTCATGAACATGGCCATTTCTATACTGAGAAAGGCTCCGTCATCCAGTCCTTCTATGAGCTGATTCCTGGAAATGGATTCTTCGAGGTATTTCTTATCCTCTTCGGGAAGTCGTTTTGTTACTTTTTCAAAAATGCTTCTCTCTTTATGATATATCACCCAGGCAGCAGTTTCCTGTAGCAGATAGTCGTTATTGAATAATTGAGCAACCATGGCTTTGGTGACCTTGAAGTCAGAGATAAACGCCATGCAATAAAGAGCAGAGGCCTTCGTCCAGCGGTTGGCCTGGTCAAAATTCCGGTTGAGGATGAAATTAAGCACTTCACGGGGTGTGTATTCCTCCCTTGGGAAGAATTCCTGGAGTTGGATCAGCTTATCGTTAGGATCTAGGTCATCGAAAAGAGGGAAGAGGTGAGCCCTCAGTTCTTTATCGATAAATATATCCATGAGTTCAAGCGCAAATGCAATTCCTTCAGAGGTCCCGGTCTCTATGTTTTCACGAACCAGCCGTATAGATTCCTGGTCGTAGAGAATACTCAAGAGCATAAAAATGTGATCGTAATTAGCTGCCAGTTCCTCTTCCAACGCTTCCTTTAGGTATTTGAATTCTTCCCTGTCCGGTAGCTCCTCAATCGCCGATATATTCCAGATTGCCTTGGCAATGTCATCATCCAGGAGTTCCATAATGGCGTTGCGTTCCCTTTCCCTGGTAGCACGGTAGTTAAAGTACCGAAGCCAGATGAGTACTTGAGAGGCAATTCGCTTATCAGGGTAGTCTATTTTGTGCCAGAGCGAATCAATTGCCTTCTGTCCACCAATCCGGCCGATAATAGTAATGATTTTCATCATTACCGAGTCTCGCTGGGCAGACTTGTGGAATGCCATTTCCAAGTTATGCATCGCTTCTTCCCCTGCTTCAATGAGTGCGGATGTAGCAGCATGACCAAAACGGATGGAGTCAGTCATATCGATTAATACGGTCCAGGTTTCAGGCTTTTTCACCTTTCGTGCGGTAATAATAGCCTCCATTCTTACGTCTTCGTCGATATCCCTTAATAATTCAAGTAAAAGGAAAATGGTCTTCTGGTTGGTGTGGGTCCTCAGAAGCCTGGCAGCCGTAATCCTGTCCGACTTGTCCAGGGATTTTCCGAGTTTCTCAAGTTGCAGTTGAGTTACTTCCATAACATCGAGATCCTCGACATCATCCAGGGCACCTTGTACCAGCTCTTTTATATCTGAGTTGCCGTCATATTGCAGGTTCAGATCACGCAATTTGGCCTTTGCAAACTCCCTAACCTCCGGTGAAGAGCTGTTGAGCTCATGTATGATCGCGTCCTCAAAAAGGGCAGGTTCCAACCGTTCCATCAACTTGAGACTGTAGATGATATTGGCTGCCTCACTGGACTGTAGTTCATTTTCAAGCACCTGGTTTACCGAGAATTCCTCCCTTACATCGATATTCTGCTGCTGCTTATTTCGAATAAGGGTCTCTTGCAGCGTTGTCTTGTACCCGCCATGCATCCTATTGGTAATGAAGTACCAGGCACCCAGAAGTGGAATGGTAAAAATGGTTATGAATAGAAGTGTAAGGCCTTCAGTGTTTTCAATGAGGAGTATCAATGCACCGGCCATTAGCCCGGCGAATGCCGTTACCACCCCTTCAATCTTGGTCTGGACATCAAACCTGACTACTGAATCAACCGGGAGGAAATACAGTTTAAAAGAGGGCCCGTCGAGTGCATCTTTCAGGGAATCAATAAACAGTTTACTCATCGAAATAATGATGAAGAAGAAGATAAAATTCTCACTGGTTGCCTTCTCATATCCCAATAGAGAACCAACGACCACTGCTATGAGAGTAAACCCACTAATCAATATGGGGTTAATGATGAGGGCAACCCTAAGTCCGTACAAGGAAATAATCCTGTCCGTGACAAAGGTCTGGAACAGGAAAGAGAAAATAACCACGGTCGCCTCAAACAGGGAGAGGAAGTTGGGTAGATTCTTTTCATCAAACTGTTGTTCTGTAGCGCGGAGAAAGGCAAAATCAACAAATGAGATCGCAATCATCGAGAGGATAACAAATCCCACCATCAGAGCCAGGTATTTGGAAGTGAGCAGCTTACTGTATCCGATTCTGCCTCTTCGTGTTTGTTTAATAAGCCTTCCGGAAAGTGCAATGACGAAGATCATCCCAAATACACCGACAGAACTGCCTAGGCTTATCAAGAACAATTGTTCGGTTTCCAGGTATTGAAGAATCAGCGGAATTGAAAACAGGGCAAGGATAGAGGCAATAAGTTGGCCCGTATCAATACTTCCAATGATCTTTTTGGATTCCCGCAGGTTAAACAATCTGCCGAAAGTTCCCCAGAATATGAGTAGTGTCAGGTAGTTCAGGGGTAGGGCAAGTACAAATGCCCCAAAGTATTTATAGGAGGGGTCTGGTAAAAACGGGTCAATGAACTCTATGCTTGCCACAACACCAACAATGAATAGCATGGTGGCGATGGCAAGGATTCTGAATGGAATGCGGCTCTGGAAAAAGTTATATATAAAGGTCAGAACTATACCGGCAAATCCACTGAGTAGTATCGCAATAGGTAGTTGATCGGCGAAATTGAGTAGGAAAATCGAAGCTGCTGCCACATCATAAGTAGCGAGGAAAATACCCATGAAAAATCCCATTCCGAGCATTAAGAAAACACGGGGGGCTTGCTGCGGCTCGACATCGAGCAGGCGATAGATAATAGACTTCACGGTTGAACAATAGGTACTTGTCACTAAATATAAGAAAAAAACCAATCACAAGCTTTTTAAAGCGTTTCAACCCAAATAAATTCTAATTGGAATACATTTTGCTGAACTAATCCAACAAATTGGTTTTCTTAATTGAATTTTGAATTTTTGTAACTGACCTAAATCAAAGAATGACGCGATTATCCTTATCGATTAGCCTGATTTTTCTGGCGGGAATAGTTTCCTTTGACTCTCTAGCACAAGAGCTCAAAATTACCCGTAAATATGAGATGCAGAAACTGGAAGGGGGCATTAACACCAGGCATGATGATGCGGCTCCTGTAATCAGCCCTGACGGGAAGACACTCTATTATTTTATATCCAACCATCCTGATAATAAATTCGGTGAGCAGGGGAGCCAGGACATTTGGGTAAGCTATATGGACGAAAGTGGCAATTGGAGTCCAGCTGAGCATTTAAAATCTCCTTTGAATGAGAATCATGGCAACCAGGTTTTTACTGTACTCAATAATGGCAATACATTATTTATAAGAGGGACTGCCGGAAGAGATGATACGGGTTTCAGTATTACGAATCGTTCGGGTAATGGATGGTCCAGGCCGCGTAAAATTGAGGTGGATGGTTTCGAGGAGATGAATAAAAACCGTTTCTATGGGGCAACGATGTCTACGGACATGCAACATATGATCATCTATTTCAGTACAAATCCCAGGGTTGTATGGAGTGATCTTTATTACAGCAAGCGACTTAGCGGAAACAAATTCAGCAAACCCGTAAAACTTAAAGGAGCTATAAACTCCGGATGGGATGAGTTTGGTCCATTTTTATCACCCGATAATAAGAGTCTTTATTTCGCATCGGATCGTAAAAACTCCGGCGGCTTGGGTGGCGCTGATCTCTATGTTTCTCGACGGTTAGATGACACCTGGCTAAACTGGTCTGAACCTGAAAACCTCGGACCTCCTATCAATACCACTGAATTTGATGGCTATATATCCATTGATGCTGAAGGAAATATTTATCTGGCCATGGCGGGTAAGAAGATTGATGGGGGAAACCTTGATATTCTACAGGTAGTTCCCAAGGACATCCATATATACCTCGAAGGAATTGTCAAAGAATACGATTCAGGTAATCCCCTCGTGGCAGATGTATTTGTTACCCATACCGGTGAAGGGGGTATTGATACCCTGAAGTCAGGATCGGCAGGATTCAAGACAACATTACCAGGTGAGGGAACCTATTCAGTGATTTCCCGAAAGGAGGGATATGTGGAATCCAGGGAATCCTTCACGCTAAAGGATGTATTTAACGATACTACTGTAAATGTAGAATTGAAGCTCAGAACTGTAGTTAAACCCATGGTTGTGACTATCAACACCTACGATAGTAAAACCAATGAATTGCTGCCAGAAACCAAAATCGTTGTCAATGATGGCTTGGATGATATCCTGTCAGTTGAATCACCCGGAACTTATCAGAGTGAGATAAAGAGGGAAGGGGCTTACTCAGTCCAGGCTTCCAGATCCGGCTACCTGGAGTCCAGCGGATCGTTCAGTATCTCACAGGATGAGAACCAGGCAGTGGCGGATGTCTACCTCGAACCAATCGAAGTGGGTACTACGGTAGTACTGGAAAATATCTATTTCGACTTCAACAAGACCACTCTCAAGTCAGAATCTTTTGTGGAGCTCAATAAAGTGGTGAATTTTCTCAATGATAATCCCACTCTTCAAATAGAGATCAGTGGTCATACCGACGCGGTCGGTACAGACAAATACAACGAAGACCTCTCCCAGGGTAGAGCAGAATCGGTAGTTCAGTACCTGATAGAAAACGGTATTGGCACCAATCGCCTTGTCGCCAAGGGCTATGGCGAATCCAAGCCTATTGCAACCAACGAGACCGACGAAGGAAGAGCCCAGAACCGGAGGGTAGAGTTTACCGTCCTTGCGAAGTAGGATAGAGGATAGAGGATAGGATAGAGGATACCGGATAGCGGATAGCGGATACCGGATACCGGATAGCGGATAGCGGATAGCGGATAGCGGATACCGGAAAGGGATATCGGAACCACTCAACCACTTAACCACTTAACATTTCACCAAAATACTTGGCAATTAGAATTTCAATTCTTACATTTAACCAAATGGTTAAACTGAATGGTTAAGACTAAGGTTGATTCGGAAGAGCTGATCCTTGATGCGGCGAGGAAGGTATTTACAAGAAAAGGTATGACGGGCGCCAGAATGCAGGAAATAGCGGATGAAGCCGGAATTAATAAGGCCTTACTTCACTATTACTTCAGAAACAAAAAACAACTGTTCGACGCCATATTTGATGATGTTTTCCCAAGGTTTATCCCGGCGCTAATCCAGATACTAAACAGTGATAATTCTATCGAGGAGAAACTCAGCCATTTTGTAAGTCATTATATCGATGAGTTTTCTCACAAAGCGTATATACCCGTATTTATCCTTAATGAAATACATCAAAACCCGGAAAGGCTGGCTTCTATGTCAATGGCTATTGAAGGGATGAAAACTTCACGTTTCATGGTGCAAATAAGTGAAGGGATAGAAACGGGCCTGTACCATCCGATTAAGCCTGCCCATTTATTGTCAAACCTGATTTCGTTGTCTGTCTTTCCCCTGATCTCGCAACCTTTATTGACCCGGGTTTTTCAGATGGACGATAAGGAATACATGCAATTCCTCGAGGAAAAAAAGAAACTGATACCCGAGTTGATCCTTGAATCGATTAAAAGAAACTGAACATGAAATTAACATTCTCTTTCTTCCTGTCAATTGGTGTGTTTATAGCGGGAGCTGATACCCTTACCCTCCCTGAAGCAATTGATCTCTCCCTAAGCAGGCACCCGCTTGCTGCCCAGAAGTCACTCAATCAGGAGTCCTTATTGTTGATGGAATCCCTGAATAAATCTGGGAAGATGCCCCAGCTGAATCTCAATGGCCAGTTGACCTACCAGTCGGAAGTAGTAAATCTCCCGGACAACCCGCTGATAACCGTTGATATTCCAAAACTTCAAAGCCGGTTTTACCTGGAAATTCAACAATTGATTTATGGCGGCAATCGGATAGGTATAAAGAATGAACTTGACAGGGCAATGGTTCATAAAAAGGACTTGGAGACCGATACAGAATATAACCAGACGAGGGGTATTATATCCGAGTTATTCTTTGGTATCCTGGCTTCGGAAAAGCAGATTGAGCTTTTGGAGCAAATCTTCCAGGACCTTGACCGGCAGATTGAAGTAATCGAGTCGAGGGTCGAAAACGGTGCGGCTCTTCCTTCAGCCGTTAAGCGATTTTTGCTGGAGCGCCTCGAAGCCCTCGATCTCGCCGGTCGTGAGCGAGACGATCGGCTGGTAGAGCAGGAAGAGCTGCCGGCGCTCGATGGCCCGGTGGAGGTCGTGCTCGAGCTGCATACGCGAGACGATCCGGTCGCGCATCTCGCTCTTGAAGACCATGTACTTGGCCTTGCCGGCCGACTTCGCCTGGTGGAGCGCGGTGTCGGCGTCACGGATGATCTCGTCGGCCTCGTTGTAGACGGGGTCGGCGACGGCGATCCCGATGCTCGCGGTGATCCGAACCTCCGAGCCCGCGACCGCGAGCGGCTGATCGAGCGCGCCGAGCACGCGCTCGGCGACGAGCGCGGCGTCCTCGGGCTTCTTGAT
>JAHEKQ010000025.1 GCA_024638265.1 Flammeovirgaceae bacterium | reverse complement strand
AGCTGAGTTGAGTAAGCAAATTATTAATGGAAACGCATTGATTGATGATATAAACGAAGATATCATTGAAGGCTCAAAGGAATTGAAAGGTCTTGTAGCCATGGCGGATGGTTTACAGTCAACCGGTGATACGATGAGTGTAGCCCGGCATTATTCCAATGTTCTCTTCAACATTATGCGGGGGGGTATTTTTGATGACCAATACTTGGTGTTCAAGGATGATTTACTCGACTATTTTAGGACGTCACACAAGGATATTCTACATTCAGATCCCTCATTTTTCAATGATCTACCGCAGACCTTCCTGTACAGTGAACTGGTTGAAAAAGCCAGGTCAGCTGGCAGCAAGGATATTCTAAGGCTTACTTTTGAATATTTACCTCTTTCTTTCAGTAGGCGGCATGGTGATCCAAGCCGTCCCTGGAACCAGTTTTCAATTGAAGGGAAGAATGAGCAGGGGAAAAGAAACAAGAACTACGAAGGTAACTGGAGGGATATATTTCAAAACTGGGAGGCACTGGGACTCGCCTTCCCGGAATTCATCCCGTCGATGATCACAAAATTCGTTAATGCTTCCACAATTGATGGCTATAACCCTTACCGCATTACACGCGATGGCATTGATTGGGAAGTAATCGAACCCGATGACCCCTGGTCTTATATTGGATATTGGGGCGATCATCAGATTATCTACCTTCTGAAGCTGTTGGAAATATGTCAGGATCATGATCCCAAGGTTCTTTCGGGATTCCTCGAACAGAATAATTTTGTTTTTGCAAACGTCCCTTACCGGATCAGATCTTACGAGATGATTCTCAAGGACCCTCAAGACACAATCGACTTCGATGATGATCTTGAAAATACGATCCATGGCAGAGTGGAGAAAATGGGAAGTGACGGCAAACTCCTGATGGTGGAGTCGGATACTCTGTATGTGAATCTCCTCGAGAAACTGCTTTTAACTTATCTCACTAAACTGTCGAATTTCATCCCGGATGGAGGAATCTGGCTTAATACCCAACGTCCGGAATGGAATGATGCCAATAATGCCCTGGTGGGTAACGGCTTGTCAGTAGTTACACTGGCCTATATGTATCGGTTTGGGAAATTCTTCAGAGAATTGATTGTAGAGGGTCGTGTTGAGATAAGTAAATCCCTTGCACAATTGCTCAATTCCAGCTTAGCTATTCTTGATAAGTATCAAGGACATCTTTCAGGTGCTTTCCCGGCTAATGCCAGGAGGGAATTCATAGATGAAATGGGTAAGGCGGGTGAGATGTACAGGAATAAGGTTTATAAGCTCGATGAGCTGCATAAGACTGAAGTTGATAAGTCCCGGATACTTGATCTTATCGACAGAAGCTTGAAATACTTTGAAATCTCATTGAGGAATAATAAACGGGATGATGGTTTATTCCATGCATATAATCTTCTCAAGACGAAGGAGGGAGCAGCCGAAATCGGGTACCTCTATGAAATGCTTGAAGGGCAAGTAGCCATATTATCTGCGGGCTTATTGGATGGAAATGAAGTGATAGAGCTGCTGGACAGCCTGAAAGCAAGCAAGATATACCGGGAGGATCAATACAGTTATATGTTATATCCCAATAGGGAACTTCCGGGATTTCTCCAAAAGAACTTAATCCCTGAATCATTTGTGGTCGACTCTGCACTTGCGCGTCAAATGCTTGAATCTGGTGATACGAGAATCATAGACAAGGACATACAGGGCAATATTCACTTCAATGGTAATTATCATAATGATGAAGACCTGAAAGAGGGTCTTGAACAAATCAAGGATGATTACCCTGGACTTGTAGAAGAGGAATATGAACTATACCTGGATGTATTTGAAGAGGTTTTTAATCATAGCGCCTTTACCGGGAGATCAGGTACATTTTACGGGTATGAAGGATTGGGAAGTATATACTGGCATATGGTATCCAAACTCCTTTTGGCGGTGCAAGAAAATCTCAGATGGATTGGTAACGAAGATCCTGCCTTTCCAAAAATCGTGGATCACTATTATGAGATCAGGGCGGGAATTGGGATCAATAAATCCCCCGAACTGTATGGTGCTTTCCCCTTGGATCCCTACTCCCATACGCCGTGGGGAAAAGGAGCACAACAACCGGGTATGACCGGACAGGTCAAGGAAGATATCATCAGCCGATGGGCGGAACTGGGTATTTTAGTATCCGAGGGCAAAATTAATTTTAATCCCAACTTCCTGAACCCCAAAGAGTTCCTGGATTCTGAAAGAAAATTTGAATATCTGGACCAAAAAGGGAATTGGAAAACTCTGGACCTACTGGAGGGGCAATTGGCATTCACCTACTGCCAGGTACCAGTCATCTTTGAAAGAAACGAGTCCAGGGGTGTCCATGTAGAAATCTCCACAGGACAGGTATTGGAAAATACGGAATCGACTATACCGGAAGAGATTACGGCTAAAATATTGCAAAGGACTGGGGAAGTTGAACTGATACGGGTATATATTTGAACCCTGTTCAAAAACTCCCGTATATGAAGTCCATAAGTATATTTATTCTAGCCTCTGCATTTTTTCTTTCATGTAATTCTTCAACAAAAGGCCCCGGAATGAGTGCCAGCCATCAAAAAATTGACAGCCTACTCTCCTTGATGACAATCGAGGAAAAAGTTGGTCAGCTCAATATGTACAATGGAACCTGGGAATTTACCGGACCCGTACCCAAGGACGATAACAGCCAGCGAAAAGCAGAAATGATCAAGAAAGGATTGGTGGGTGGAATGTTAAATGTACTGACAGCGGAAGGTACAAGGGAAGCTCAAAAACTGGCAGTTGAGAATAGCAGGCTGGGCATTCCTCTGGTTTTCGGATATGATGTGATACATGGTTATAAAACGATGTTTCCCATACCGCTGGCCCAGGCTGCAAGCTGGGATCAGCAAATGGCAACTGAAGCTTCCAGGATAGCAGCAAAAGAAATGTCTGCAACGGGTTTGAACTGGGCTTTTGGCCCGGTAATGGACGTAGCACCTGACGGTCGCTGGGGGAGGATCATGGAGGGTGCGGGAGAGGATCCCTACTTAACTTCGGTCTTTGCCAAAGCCTGGATAAAGGGATTGCAGGGAGAAGATCTTTCAGACCCCGAAACTGTGGCTGCATGTGCTAAACACTTTGCTGGTTACGGCTTTGCTGAAGCAGGCCTTGATTACTTCACTGTCAACATAAGTGATCAGATGTTGTACAACGCGGCACTCCCCCCATTTAAAGCGGCAATAGACGCCGGTGTTGCATCGGTTATGAATGCTTTCCAGGACCTCAACGGTATTCCAGCCACAGCACACAAGAAACTACAGAGGGAAATATTAAAAGGTCAGTGGGGTTTTGAAGGTGTAGTGCTGTCTGACTGGGCCTCCATCAATGAACTGACAACCCATGGGTTTGCAAGTGATCGAAGAGAAGCTGCAATTAAGGCTTTTGAAGCAGGTAGCGATATGGACATGGAATCAAGGATTTATGAAGAGGAACTACCTGCACTCATAGAAAATGGAACAGTAGATGAATCATTACTGGATGATGCTGTTCGGAGAATCCTGAAAATGAAATATGATCTTGGACTTTTTGATGACCCGTATCGTTACTCTAACGCTGAGAATGAGGAAAAATATTTGCTCGCCAAGGAACATCTTCAGTTGGCCAGGGATGCCGGCAGGTCTTCAATAGTATTACTTAAGAACACGGACGAAATACTGCCAATATCAAAATCGGTGAAGAAAATTGCGGTGATCGGACAGTTGGCTGAAAGTAAGGATGTTGTGCTGGGAAGCTGGCGTGCACAGGCAAATCCAAATTCCGGGGTATCTATCTATGAGGGCGTTGTTAATGCCTTACCCGAGACAGATGTACAGTTCAAACAGGGCTATACTCTTACTGAGGGAGAAAGGTCATTCAGGTATGATCTGAATTTTGTAGAGGGGGATTTTTCGAAGCATGACGATGCCGTCGCGCTGGCTTCCAGCTCTGATGTGGTGATTCTTGTGATGGGTGAAGATTGCTTTCAAACCGGGGAGGGCCGCAGCCAGTCTGATATCGGGCTGAAGGGTAACCAGGAAGAACTTTTCAACCGGGTCATTGAAGCCAACCCCAATACGGTCGTAGTGCTTATGAATGGCAGGCCATTGGCAATTCCCAATATTGCCAAAAAAGCACCCGCTATTCTTGAAACCTGGTTTCTGGGCTCGGAGATGGGCCATGCTGTAGCGGATGTTCTGTTTGGAGATTATAATCCATCGGGAAAACTTCCTGTTTCTTTCCCCCACAGTACAGGGCAGGAACCGTTTTATTATTATCAGAAGAATTCCGGTAGGCGTGTACCAAATGACTTTGATTCCGATATGGTCTTTTGGGTGCATTATACCGATACCAACAAGGAGGCAGTATTTCCATTCGGCCACGGGTTAAGCTATTCGGATTTTGAATACGGAGACCCGGAAATCACGGCAATTGGGGGAGGTATCGAAATCGATATTACCCTTACCAATACCGGTGAAATCACTGGAAAGGAAACGGTACAGGTTTATATACGCGACCTTGTTGCTTCTGAAACACAACCTATAAAAAGGCTGGTGGATTTCGCGCAGGTTAGGTTGGATCCGGGGCAGTCTGAAAGCTTAAAGTTTTCACTCGATCGGGAGGACCTTGGATTTTATCTCTCTAGTGGACAATTCGTCTTGGAAGATGGGGAATTTGAAGTATTTATTGGAGGAAGCTCCGAGGATACGAAATCAAGAAAAGTATCGGTCAACTTCTGATTATTGTTTGGCAAACCTGATAATTCTGCCACCAATCTTCATGATATACACACCTTGCTCGAGCCCGCTTACATCAATCGTGGCCGGATCCCTGTTTATGGCAACTTCTGACTGATGCATTACCTGTCCCATCATGTCATAGATGGTCATTGGAAGCGAATCACCCCTGTTTTTCGGGATATAAAGTGAGAATTCCTGGTCCATCACCGGGTTGGGAAAAATAGATATCATAGCTTCCTCGTCCACTTCAATCTTAACCGGTCTTCGTACCGATGTGGCTGGATAGAAATAATCGTTTCCATTTTGAGCCGCTGTAATATTGGCATTTCCAGCCCTTTGGATAAGTGCCAGGTTCCCTTCCAATTTGACTACACTCGGACGGTCCGTAAGGAATGTGATAGGCAATCCTGCCGTTGACACAGCTTCTAGTATAAAATCCCATTCAGTGTCTTTATAATTGAGGAGTTCCTCAAAAATGATCTCTTGTTGAGCCTTATCTACGGTTATTGGTACATCTACGGTGCAGGTTCCTTCCTGTTCTACGCGGATAAAAGTTTCACCCACATCATAAACAGACACAGTGGTTCCGTTGACATCGGCAATACTTGGATCCAGGCTGCTTGTAGTAATCTCATTGGGAAGGTCAGTATTTATCACCAATTCAAAATCCTCATCACCCCACGATTTAATAGGTATGGGTTCTACTGACATTAATTGATCTTCCGTATCCTCAATACTTATTTTCCAAATACCCCTCCCATAGGTGGCGGCAAAGAGTTTGTTATTGGATGTTTGAATTTCAAGTTCCGCAACGATGACATTCGGAAGACCTTCGCCTACCGGCGTCCATTCTGAATCGATTCTCTTTCTCTGGAATACTCCTATATCAGTACCTGCATAAAGTGTTGCATCACAATCATTTCGTGAAATGATACAGTTGACGGGAACATCGGGAAGTCCTTCTGAGAAGTTTTCCCACGTTTCGCCCCCATCAGTACTTTTCATGACCTTATTTGTCCGAATCCAGCCCCCAAAGGTGGCATAAATCGTTTCCGGGTCTTCATAGGAAAAGGCTACATCTGCAAAACGATTAGCCGCAATAGGTGGTAGCGATTCCGAAATGGGAGTCCAGGTTTCACCCTCGTCACGGGTGAGGTAAATCCAATCGCGCTTCCGAACGAGCAAATAATTGGGATCTACCGGATGTTGCTTCAGAACATTGGTCTCCTGGTCGTTGCCAAATTCATTTTCAAAATCAGAAATTGGGACCATACTGTTCCCCTGATTAACGCTCTTGTATATTTCACGGAACCCAAAGTAAACCGTATTACTTTCAGAGGGGTGCATGATATAGGGCGTAATCCAGGCCCCGGTTTCACTGGGAGGTCTTGAAATATATTTTGAGATCACTTCACCCTCTTCGCTATACCTACGAATATTTCCAAACTGGGAGGATGAGTAAAGTACCGATGGATTATCGTAATTAATGATGCTCTCCATACCATCTGCCCCGTAGATTTGGGACCAACCGGTATCACCGCGATAAAATGATCCATTGTCCTGCAGTCCACCCGAAACTATATTTTCATCAGTTGGATGTACGCTCAACCGGTAGAACTGCCCGATATTCATTCCAAAACTCAGATTATCAAATGTTGCTCCCCCATCTTCCGTCTTGAACAAGCCACCATCAGAACCAACATATAGGTCGTTATTATAGAAATTCAGGGAATGCACATCTGCATGAACATATGGATAGACCGGATCATCCCAAACCCAGTAATTCTGCAATTCCCAGTTATTTCCGCCATCAATGGTTTTCCAAACGTGGACTCCACCTGTGTACACCACATCGGCATTGACCGGGTCGGCAGCGATAGCCAGGTCATACCAACCTTGACCTCTCTGGTCACTTCCTGTCTTACTCCAGCCCAGGGTGTTTGGAGAAGCAGAGCGGAGGAACAGAGTATTGAGTTCATCATTGGAAGAAAAGAAACCCCCCAGTTCGTTTCCGGCTCTTGATACCGCGATCACATAAACCTTATCTGGATCTGCGGGGCTTACTGCCAATGCTTTTCTTGTTAATTGTTTATTAAAGTTTGACCCGAAATTTGAGAATTTCCGTGTGTCCCAATTGTTTCCGCCGTCTTCACTGACGTAAAACGTCAACTCACCGAGGGCTGTTTCCTCATGGGTAGCCGCGTAGATCTTGTCGGAATTTGTTGGATGGAATAGAATGTCGGAAACATTTGCATCTAATGTAAAGCTCCAGTTGACTCCACCGTCTGTAGAAAGATAAATCCCATCATCGCCGGCTACCAGCATATGGTCCACATCGGTAGTGCTTACCTCAAGTTTTCTGAAATATGTGATAACATTAAAATCCTGCTCCAGGCCAAGTACAGACCAGTTCATACCACCATCAGTCGATTTAATCAACCCTATACTGGGGGTGTCTTTGCCCCAGGGATCTCCAGTAAGTACAATCACTTCTTGTGAATTTCCCGGGTTGACCCAGATATCTGTGATACCGAGCACAGGCCACTGATCGGTAGTGGTATACCAGGTAGCGCCCCCGTTTTCGCTGATCCAAATACCTCCTGCAGCCGCACCGGCAAATATCTTTTGTGGATTATTGGGATCTACTGTGACAGCATTTATACGGCCATTTCCCGGACTATATCCATAGGAGTTTACAACCCATTCTTCAGGGCCCAGGGATTCCCAGTTTTCGTTGTTTTCTGTACGTAGTGATTGAAGGTTACTTCTGATTTCCTGGTATTCCTGGAGCTTGAGCAATTCCTGGGGAGTACCGGGAATTCTCCCATCCACCAAGCGCGGAAGCATACGGTATTTCCACCGCTCAAATTTCTTAAGGTCTGATTCCCTTTTACCTGTACGCTGATAATATTCATTAAAAGCATCCTCAATCTTATTGAATTCGGTAACCCCTCTCTCTATGAGTTCAAAGTGATCCTGAGCAATAGAACCGGTAAAAAAACTAATAAGTATAATAAAAATGAGGACCCCTCTGAATTTCATTCTCCTATCTCAATTTTTGGCAATGCTAAAAATACTTTAGTTTGATCTTTTGGGCAAAACTAAGTCCATGAAATTACATATTTCCGGTTCTAACGAATTATTGCCATCTGTAAATTACTCTTAAGGCTGGATTCTATTTATTGATATCTTTCCTATTAAATTCAACAAGTTATGAGATCGATTGTTTTCCTGGCAGCATTATTTCTGCCATTCCTTGTTTTTGCTCAAAATGAACCGGTCAGAGAGGCTAACTATTCAGCCGCTGCAAGGTATTCTCCAGCCAAAGTTCGCCAAATGGTCTATTCGACATTTGTTGATGCTCATTGGCTTAAATCCGGGGACAAATTCTGGTACAACTTTCGCACAAGTGAAGGTGAAAAATATTACCTGGTTGACCCCAACCGAAGGTTGAAGAATGAGTTATTTGACAACGCCAAAATGGCGGCCGATATGTCAAGGCTTACCGGCGATCCATTCGATGCTAAACACCTGAATATCGACAACATCAAATTTATTGAGAATGAAACAGCCATAAGGTTTGAAGTGACCAGTAAATTGGTGGAAGAGGAAGAAAAGGAAGATGGTGATGACCAGGACAGCGATAGTCGCAGGAACAGAAAGTCATCGACCAAGCCCAAAGTATGGTATTTCAAGTACACCTTGTCCAACCGGGTACTCGAACTGTTGGAGGATTACGAAAAACCCGAAGACGATAAACGGTGGGCTGCCATCGCACCCGACCGCTCGTATGTATTGTTTTCCAGGAATTTCAATCTCTATTCTATGGATTGGGAAAACTATCAGAAAGCACTTGAAGATGAAGAAGATTCCACTATCGTGGAAAATCAGATTACTACGGATGGAGTCAGGTACAACGGGTATGGTGGGTTCAGACGGGGTACAACCAATGTAGAAGAGGAAAAGGAAAAGGACAAGCGACAGAGTCCCGGCCGGATTTGGTTTTCTACTGATTCAAAGAAGTTTGTAACGATACGTACTGATAGTCGTGAGGTAAAAGACCTCTGGGTTATTAACAATGCTGCTAATCCCAGGCCCACACTGGAGACCTACAAATATCAAATGCCTGGGGAAAAGGAGGCACCTTCCTATAGCATGGAGGTATTCAATTATCCGTCAGGGGACAAAACTACTATTGATGTAGATGCCTTTCAGGATCAGACTATTGGGGTGTTCAGAAAGTCACTTAAGCCCAGCTCAAGAGATGATCAGTATCGCCCGAGCATCTGGTTGTCCGAATCCAATAATGAGATTTATTTTCAGAGGACCAGCAGGGATTTAAAACGGATTGATATCTGCCTTGCTGATGCCAATACAGGCGAAGTAAAAGTATTGGTCGAAGAGCGGCTAAATACCTATATAGAAATTAATAATCCCTACCTCGTGAATAACGGAACGGAAATTATCCACTGGTCGGAACGCGATGGATGGGGTCACCTCTATCTTTATGATAACAACGGAAATGTCAAAAACCAGATTACCAGTGGATCCTATCATGTAGAAGATATAGAATACGTTGATGAAAGGAATCGTGTAATTTACTTTATGGCCAATGGGCGGGAAATGGGTGAAGATCCCTATTACACCCACCTCTACCGGATTAATTTCGACGGATCAGGCCTCAAATTACTCACTCCTGGCAATTACAATTTCGGTGTAAGCGGTGGAGATACTGGAAAGTATTTTGTAGCGAATTATAGCCGGGTAAACACAGTCCCGCAGGCAGAGTTATACGATAACAGCGGAAGGAAAGTCCTCGATCTTGAAACAGCTGATCTTTCCAAGCTCTTTGAATCAGGCTACCGGTTCCCGGAACCTTATACTGTAAAAGCCGCAGATGGGATTACCGATTTGTATGGCGTCATGTATAAACCCTTTGATTTTGACTCCACAAAATCTTATCCGCTTATACTTTATGTATATCCTGGTCCACAGACGGAAGCGGTTAATAAATCATTTTCTTCGAGAATGGATCGCCTTGACAGGCAGGCACAATTCGGATTTGTGGTGGTCACTATCGGTAACAGGGGAGGGCACCCCAGCCGGTCGAAATGGTACCATAATTATGGTTATGGAAACCTGAGAGATTACGGACTGGCAGATAAGAAATACGCCGCCGAGCAATTGGCCGATCGTCATGGTTTTATCAATATCGATAGGGTAGGGATTTTTGGGCATTCTGGAGGCGGATTCATGTCCACTGCGGCCATGCTCGTTTACCCGGATTTCTTTAAGGTGGCGGTTTCTTCATCGGGAAATCACGACAATAATGTCTACAACCGATGGTGGAGTGAGAAACACCACGGTGTTGAGGAGATCGAAGATGAAGAGGGCAATGTTTCTTTTGAATATGATATAGAGAAGAATTCAGAACTCGCAGACAATCTCAAAGGTAAGCTGTTACTCACCACGGGTGATATTGATAACAATGTACACCCTGCAGGTACACTCAGGATGGCCAATGCCCTAATCAAAGCCAATAAACGCTTTGACTTCTTCATGTTTACCACCCAGAGGCACGGATATGGAAATATGAATGAATACTTCTTCTGGCTTAGAAGTGATTACTTCTGTAAGTACCTCATCGGGGACTACAAATGGGATGCTGACATCAAAGAGATGAATAGGGATAAACCTATGACCCGCTAAGCACTTATGGAATTAGTATTCATTCTGGTCAACCCTGCGGTTTACGAGAATATTGGTTTATCACTGCGTGCAATAAAAACCATGGGTATGAAAGAGTTGAGAATTGTAGGGAAATTTGATCCTGAAAGGGCAGAAGTACGAAAAACGGCCTATGGATCCCATGATTTACTCCAAAGGGTAAGCACATACGAATCACTATCCGATGCCCTTCATGATATCGACCTAGCCGTCGGGACTACCTCCAAGAAACGAACCTCCCGGAAAGATGTAGTAGTTGCATCAGATCTTAAAAATTATATTAAAAAAATGGGGGAAGCGGTCCGAAAACCTGCCATTGTCTTCGGCTCAGAGGAAAACGGACTGAGCAAGGAGGAAATCAACCATTGCCAGGTAGTCAGCACCATACCCCTTGCAGTAAAATACCCTTCACTGAACCTGGGGCAAAGCGTTATGATTTATGCTTATGAGTTATCGGGACTTGAGCTTGAAAACATCGACAAAAAGGCCTCAGAATCACTTTTTTCGACCATGCTTAGCGAAGGCGAGGAAATAATCCGTTGGCTTGAACTCGACAAAAACCCGGCTTTGTTTCGCAGAATAAAAGATCGTTTAAGCCGCGCGGGGGAAACTGATATCCACATGATACTTTCTGCATTTAAGAAAATAAGGCGCAAAATGGATGACTCAGGGGACTAGTTCTGAAGCAAGTTTAACGAGTAGTGGGTAGGTCTTATTCATCGACTCATAGGTCGATACGGCATGATCTTCCAGGCATATCACCTTGCTTGCTGTTTCATACCCCTCATTTAAGCCGCAGAATAAAATAAGGGGCTTATTCAAATTATTGCAAAGCTTTACCACTTCACCCACGACCTTCCCCTCCCGACTCTGGTCGTCGATTCTCCCTTCCCCTGAAATGACCTGATCGGCCCATTCTATATGTCTTTTAAGTGATACGGTGTCGGCAATCAGATCAAACCCGCGAACCAATTGTGCATCGTAAAAGCCTACCAGTCCCAGGGCAATACCCCCTGCGGCTCCCATACCGGGAATACTCGACAGGGATTTCCCTGATGCTACTTCAACTATTTTAGAAAAGTGTGACATACCTCTCTCCAAGCCAGATAGATCTCCTTCTAGCGCACCTTTTTGCGGTCCGTAAACATAAGTGGCACCACTCTCTCCGAGAAGTGGGTTGGTCACATCGTGAGCAATTATTAGTTTGGGAAGAGTAAAATCTGGTGGAATTATTGAAGATACTTCAATAAGATTCCCCCCATTGGGCATAATTCGCTCAGAACCAGCAGGGAAAGTGAATCCAAGCGCATGAAGCATTCCGGCGCTCCCATCGTTAGTCGCACTTCCCCCGACAAAGAGCACTATTTTTTCTGCTCCGGTTGCTGCCGCAGCTATGATCAGATCGCCGGTACCGTGTGATGAAGTGAGATGTGGATTTCTCTCCTCCACAGTTAATAGCTCATAACCTGATGCAGTTGCCATTTCAATGATTGCCGTTTTGGAAGATGGAGAATAATAAAATGGAGCGGTGATATGGCGCCTGAGAGGATCTCTTACCTTTACGTCATGAATTTCCGCGCCAAGTACTTCCGCGATAATCCCAGCCGAACCTTCACCACCATCGGCTAGTGGAAATTTTCTGATTTTAAATTCTGGATGGCTTGATTGGATTCCTTCTCCGATGGCCCTGGCAACCTCTGAGGCTTTCAGGGAACCTTTGAATTTATCAGGGGCTATGAGTACGTTCACAAGTTCACGGGTTCACGAGTTCACGAGACCGAACTAAACTTTTAGAACTTTTCACTTTTCACTCTTCACTTCTCCTACCTCATCTAAGCGTGTCGTCCTTCCTTGGTCCTGAATATATTTTCAATTTTAGCTTCGGCCTTCTGATTACAGATCATGATGAGGTAATCTCCCTTTTCAACGATTATATCTTTTTCAGGGTTCTTATATAGTTTTCTATTGCCCTTTTTATCTTTCTTCACTAACCCAAGCAAAACAGCATTGGTCTCCTTCCATAAATCATAAAAGACATCCCGATAATTACGACCCGCGTGGGGATTGGACTCTATGATTTTGTATTGCTTGATATCCTGGTCATCCTCGTCAATCGGGAAGCTCATTATATCCTCGGAAAGAGTAGCTACATCAGGTTCAAAAATATAACTGGCCAGGAGTTTCGAGGCAATTTCGTGCTTGCTAATGGCATAGTTTACCCCGGCAGTAACAAAAGTATTCTTGAGGTTGGCATTATCGAGGGTCACTACATAGTTTAGATTTTCGAAGTTCTTCTTGAGGTTCAGGATATACACCAGTTTTTCAGTGTCGTCATTCAGATTAACAAAAACGATGGCTGACTGGTCAATATTGACTTTCATCAGCATTTCCATGTTGTTGTGATCGCTGAAAAGGACGAATACATTTCGCGGGGAATAATATTCCTGTATGATATCGATATTATCTTTTTCGGCGGTTACGATGGCTACCTTTTGTCCGGCAGCCACTAATTGGTCGGTTACTGCCTTTCCAAAATCAGTCCAGCCGATCATTACCACGTGATCGTTGAAATTTGTGCCATTCATACCCAATTTTTTGTTTTGTCTGTAAACATTCAAGATAGAGGTAAACTGACCTATCAGCAAACCATAGATACCAAGACTGAAAATGATGAAGATGGTACCTATTACCCTTCCTCCTGCTGTAACAGGAGTCATATCCCCGTATCCCACCGTGGTCAGTGTAACGGTGGTGTACCAAACGGCATCGCTGAAATCGTGGATCGAGACGTCACATTCCACGGATGGTTCAGCATTCCCCTCGAATATTAAAAGTGTAAATACCAGGCTAAAATAGACGAATACACCTATGGTGAGATAGGTGAAGAACTTTAAAAAGTTCGGTTTTTGCATGCACGGTTAGGTTTCCATAGCAAAATATGAAAAACTGATCATAGTTCAAGCATATGAACCGATGACCCGGTAAATCAGTCCGGAAAAATTAATTACCGATGTTGGCCGAAAGTTGGTCAGCAACTTTCCGGTTGAACTCGAATGCAAGGTCCTTATGATTGACCAGGTCGATGATAGACCCGATGAAACACAATCCAAGCGTGAAAAAGTATAGTATCCCCAAGCCAATTTGGTTGACGAGAAATCTTTGAAGTCCTGGTAACAGTACCAAACCTACAATTGCAAAGATTAAAACATCCTGCGGATTTTTTCTTTGAGCGCGGTACGCATTTGCGAAGATCTTCGCATGATCGTCATCCATTTGGATAAAAATGCTATCTACGTAGGCCAATTCCCTGCCATCAAGCTCGGGAAGTAATTCTATCGCCTTTGCCATATTCCTTTATATAAATTGTAAAAAGTTGATAAATCCTATAAACTATAATCACTAATGCCGGAATACCGAAGAAATGATAATTCCATGAGCCAATGAGGTCGCCATGCATGGCCAGTGAAATTGAACGTCCGATGCCACAGCCGGGACAATGTTCAAATCCGGCGAGGCTCAATGGGCAGAGAGTAACATGGTTCCCCTCTCCCGGTTGCCAAATAAACAACAAGATCAGTGCTCCTGTCCATATCAGAGCCTCAAATGGTACTTTCCTGACTGACTTCAATGGTTCTTCTCCAGTACTACGATATTTTCTACGTGAGGAGTATGCGGGAACATATCCACAGGTTGGACGACAGTTACCTGATACCTCTCACTTAGTAACTCCACATCTCTCGCCTGTGTGGCGGGATTGCAGCTAATATAAATAATCTTACGTGAATTCAGATTCAATAGTTGTGTACACACGTCTTTATGCATCCCTGCCCGGGGAGGATCTGTGATCACAATATCCGGTTTACCGTTATCCTCGATGAATTTTTGGGTAAAAACATCTTTCATATCCCCGGAAAAAAAAGACATGTTGCGAAATCGGTTAATCCTTGCATTTATGCGGGCGTCCTTCACTGCATCTTCAACATATTCCACACCTACTACTTTTTTAGATTTGGCTGCCAAATAACAGGCAATAGTCCCTGTGCCCGTATAAAGATCATAGGCCACCTCATTTCCTGTCAGGTCAGCAAATTCCCAGACCAGGCGATAAAGAGTTTCTGCCTGGGTGGAATTAGTCTGATAAAAGGATTTTGGACTAATTTGATATTGCAATTTCCCAATACCCGTCGGGGAAGTCATTTCCTCCATAATCCACTTCTCACCTGCAAAGTGTATCATTTCCTGGTCGGAATAGTCATCGTTTTTTTTCTGATTGATCACATAGTATACTGAACTCAACCGCTCGAGCCTCTTTACAAGGTGATCCAATAGTGCCTCAATGGCCTTCTTATCAGGTTGTCCCACCTGGAGGATGATCATAAGCTCTCCTGTCTTTGAGGTGCGTACTACCAGGTTTCTCAATAATCCAGTGTGTTCCCGTACGTCATAAAAGGTCAGTCCATTGGCCAGCGCATAGTCCCTTATTTCGTTCTTGATGATATTACTGTAGTTTTCCTGTAAGTGACAGGTTTTTATATCAATAACTTTATCGAAATGGCCCGGCATGTGAAATCCTACACCATTCCTTTCAATTTTGGTATTTGAATCAATCTCTTCCCGTGTCAACCAACGCTTATTTGAGAAGGTGAACTCCAATTTGTTCCTGTATTCAAATATTTCGGGAGAGGGGATAATGGGTAAGATCTCAGGAAGCTCAACTTTTCCAATCCTGGACAAGTTGTCCACAACCTGCTGCTGTTTGAATTCCAGTTGCGCCTTATAGTGAATGTTCTGCCACTTACAGCCCCCGCAAAGACCGAAATAGTCACATTTTGCATCCAGCCTATCGGGTGAATACTCATGAAATTTCTCAACGATTGCCTCTGAAAAGCTCTTTTTCTTGCGGATCAATCTAATGTCAACGAGGTCGCCCGGAACAGCCTTATCAATGAAAATGACCTTTCCTTCCACCTTCGCCAGCGCTTTACCTGTGGCTGCCATGCTTTCCACACGGACATTTTCCAACTTTTTTTTCATTAAAAGGGTTATCTATTTAATCCTGGGCTTATTTATAAGTGTTGAGACTGATTGTCAGCCGCAAGTTAACGAGGTTTCTTAAATAGTATTATTTTTGTCCTCCCTGATATGAGAAGACTTTTATTAATAGTGATGTTGTTAACCGGGTCATTTATGACCCGTGCGTCGCATATAGTCGGGGGCGAATTTGAGATCATTCACCTTCAGGATTTTACCTATCAGATCAACCTGATTCTCTATTTTGATGTGAACAACGGAAGCCCCGGAGCCTTTGATAATGAGATAGTAGCTTCCGTATTCCGAAAGAGTGATGACCGCAAGGTTAGGGATTACTTCTTACCATTCAGAACGACTAGTCGTGTAGATTACTTCCAACCGGAATGCTCTACAGGGGAAGTGGTGACTGATAAAATCATTTACAATGATGTAGTGGTTCTTTCTCCAGAAATATATAACGATCCTGAAGGATACTATATAGTATGGCAACGCTGCTGCCGGAATTATACCATCACAAATATCTACAGTGACAATCCGAACATTGGCACTCATGCAGGGCAGACCTTCTACCTGGAATTTCCACCGGTAGTTGATGAGAACGACGAGCCATTTGTAAACAGCAGCCCGCAACTGTTTCCTCCGCTCAATGACTACGCTTGCCCGAATCGTCCTTATTGGGTCGACTTTGCCGGGGTGGACGTAGATGATGACTCCCTGGTATATTCGCTGGTAGATCCGCTCAGTACACAATTCAATTCCGCTTTACCCCCTGATGGCAACCTTTCCGCCCCGTACCCGCCCGTCCAATGGAAACCATCATTTGGACTTAATAACATAGTTAATGGTTTTCCGGACCTCCAAATTAGTACCGATGGGTTTCTTACCGTGACACCACAAAGCCAGGGCTTGTTTGTTTTTGCCGTCAAAGTAGAAGAATACCGGGATAGCGTAAAAATCGGTGAGGTAAGACGGGATTTTCAGATGCTTGTGGTCGATAAATGCCCGGTAGCAGATCCGCCTCAAATTCTTGGTAGAAAGATTGATGGAAGTACGTTTTTCGATGAGGATATGTACGTGGAATTCAACCAGGGGATCAATGATGAGGAACGCTGTGTTGTTGTGGAAGTATCAGACCCCGATGCCTCCAAAATGGTAGATAATTTCGAGGAAGATGTATTCATTAAGGCCATCCCGATAGGATTTAAGGATAATGTATTTGAAGTGCTTCCCAATGATGTAACTGCCACCCTGGTGAACGGAAGCACTGTAGAGTTTGAGATATGTTTTCCCGAGTGTCCCTATGTGGAAGAGGGACCTTTCCAGGTGGGCATTGTAGCCTTTGATGATGCCTGTGCACTTCCTCTCACTGATACACTCAGGATTACGGTCAATACCCAACCTCCCCCCAATACAGACCCATATTTTGTAAATTCTGACATCAATGTCATAAGGCTGGAAGAAAAAGGGGGATTTTATTCGACAGATATTATTGGAAGAGATTCTGACAATGACAGCTTGTATGTCAATTTCTTCCCGGATGGTTTTGTTCTTGAGGATTATGGAATGTCTCTTGAAAGGCTATCAGACGAACGCGGTGAAATCATTACCCGGTTCAATTGGAACTATGATTGTATTGAAACCTCTTTTGATGGCCAGACACAGTTTGAGATTCTGGCGGTTCTCGATGATTATGATTTTTGCCTTTTTGCCCATCCGGATACCCTGACACTTAATCTTGAAATCATTCTCCCGGATAACACCTTCCCGGAAATCAGTACTGATGCATTCGGAACTCCCGATGAGAAGTTTTACCGGTTTGAGAGGGAAATTTACGAAACTATCGGATTCCCTACTTTTTCGTCGGACCTCGATAATGATCCGATCATAGTTGGAGGGGAGGGGGCGAATTTTGATTTTGCAGAGTTTGGCGTTTCATTCCCAACAGTAGAGGGCAATGGAAACCCGGGTTTGTCGAATCCTTTCGAATGGGAACTAAATTGTGATCTTTTCGACCTGGCGGAACAGGACTCATTCCGTCTATATCTTTATGTGGAAGATATCGACTATTGTAATATAACTTCAAAGGATACACTCACTCTGGATGTGATTGTCATAGATCCCGGTAACAATGAACCCGAAACCACATTTAGCAGTGGAAATGGATTCCTGTCCGTAACAGATAATGTGGGCAGCATAACAGTGGGTGACCCGATGGTCCTTAACATACTCGCTCAGGACCAGGATCCCAATAATGTTTCCATTGAACTTCTGAAGGTCGAGGGAGAGAATGATAATCAGAACTTCAGCTTCCAGGATGTGACTTCCTTCAGGACCGCTACTTCTCAATTGATCTGGACTCCCGACTGTAGTTCACTCGTGCAGGGCCAACCCTCTTCGGAATATACCTTCTATTTCCGCATCTCGGACGATTACTGTACTGAGAACGCAGATTATGAAGTTTCGTTTACCTTGGAGATCAATGACATCGAACCTGAGCCTATCCAATTTAACCCACCCAATTTCTTTTCGCCCAACGGAGATGATAAAAACCCCTTCTTTGCCCTGGAGTGGGAGGATGAAAATGGCCAGGTATTTACGACCGGACTTCCCTTGGACAACTGTGCCGGAACTTTCATCGAGGTGGTGATTATCAACCGATGGGGCAAGGAAGTATACCGAAGCGATAAGCGGGATTTCCGTTGGTATGGCAATGGAGAGCCCTCCGGAGTGTATTTCTATTATGTCAGGTATACCAACCGCGAGTTTAAGGGTACTATAACTATGCTCTACTGATTGATCTCCTGGATTCCATCCGGTAAATAATCAATAATATCAGTTGCATTGAGGCTGTCTTCCCCCAGTTCAAGGGAAGCGAGGTCCCCCGCAAGGCCATGAAGATAAACTCCAGCTACAGCAGCATAAACAGCATCTCCCCATTGACCGAGTAGACTTGCCACAATACCCGTAAGTACATCTCCACTTCCCCCGGTAGCCATTCCCGGATTCCCTGTTGGATTAAAGTACTGGTCACCCGAAGGGACAGTGATCACGGAATTAGCTCCTTTTAAAACAACAACAACTTTGTATTTTGCGCTGAATTCTTTGAGGACATCCAGTTTATGAAAATCGTTTTTCCAATCTCCCACCAACCTTCTGAATTCACCGGGGTGTGGTGTAAGAATAGAATTTTGTGGTAATAAGGAGAGCAGGTCACGGTTGTCTGAAAGGATATTAAGTGCATCGGCATCAAGTACAAGATTTTCCGGTTGATTTTGGAGAAGGGTTCTTAAAAATCCCACGGAAGATTGTTCAACATCCATTCCCGGCCCACAGCCAACAACATCATATGCTGATACTGACTCAATATCACTCAGGTATTTTTCAGCTTTATCCACAGATGCCATCGCTTCGGGAACAGAGCCTTGGAAGATTTCATATCCGCACTTGGGTATATGGGCAGTTACTAATCCGGAACCGGTCCTTAGAGCAGCTTTGGCGGCCATCACCACAGCCCCCATCTTTCCATAACTGCCACCGGCAAGAAGTAAGTGGCCATACCGGTTTTTGTGATCAAATTTCCTCCTGATCGGCCATAGGCTTGAGATGTCTACCTTTTCTGTAACATAGTTGGTGATATTGATATTCTGGATCGCTTCCTGCATCAGACCAATGTCTACCGTTTCCCATTCACCGACATAATCCCCATTTTCAGGTTGGAGTAGTCCCAGCTTGGGATATTGAAAACTAATAGTGAAATCAGCCCTCACGATACTTCCCGAAGAAGGTTCATCCCCGCGTAGTCCCGAAGGGATATCAATGGCTACAACAAGTCCTTCGCAGGTATTTATTTTATCAATAACCTCCGCATATTGACCGCCAGCATCCCGCGAAAGTCCCGAACCGAAGATGGCATCGATAATAAGATCGTGATGGAATACCGGAAGTTCTTTATCAATAGTAGTGATGGTTCCCATTTTATGGAACCTCTCCAGGTTAACGGAATAATCTTCCGATGTTTTTTCTGCTGGAAAAACGAACACCTCAACGCGATATCCGGCTTCGTGTAGCATCCTTGCGACTCCGAGGCCGTCACCTCCATTATTTCCCGGACCGCAAATTATCGCGATACTGTGACTGTCATCAAAAAGTCCTGTAAACCAATCGAAGAATGCACGGCATGCTCTTTCCATAAGGTCAATGGACTTTACGGGCTCGTGCTCAATGGTGTAAGCATCCGAGTTTCTAACTTGTTCAGTTGATAGGATTGGTAGCATTGCGGATCTTTTCCACAAGTTACTAAATGAGAAAGTTTGTGACTAGTTAGTCTTAATTAAACCCCTGTAGCTTCCACTTTACGAACTTCCGGTACCATGGTGGTAAGGATGTTCTCTATTCCCGCCTTGAGAGTGATGGTTGATGATGGGCAGCCATTACATGAACCCTGGAGTGCCACTGTGACAGTTCCTTCGTCATCAAATGATTCGAAAACGATAGCTCCACCATCCATTTCAACAGCCGGTTTCACATATTCATCCAGTACGGATTTAATCTTGGAGACAACTTCCGGTTCATTGCTAACTGTGTTACTTTCAATCACTGTGTCATCAAAGAGGCTCTTACCGCTTTCGAGGTAATCCTTGATATGATTTTTAATTTTGTCCCTCACCTCGGTCCAGTCTACGGAATCGGATTTGGTAACGGTAACAAAGTTGCTCATATAGAACACGCGTTCTACGAAGTCATAAGCGAAGAGTTCAAGCGCCAGGGGCGAATTTCCCGCACTTTCAGGATCCGGAAAATCATAGCTTTCCCCTTCAGGGATTAACATGAAGTTTGCGACGAACTTAAGGGAGTTCGGGTTGGGATTGGATTCAATGTAAAGACTTACTGGCGTATCCATAATTTAGAACGTTTCTTAATAAACAGCGCAAAGATACAACAAGTTCTGTTTTTGACTATCCTTTTTTCATATCAAGCTCACCCTCGGATTTGGCGACGAGGGTTGCTACGGAAGCATCTCCGGTAACGTTGACCACGGTTCTCAGCATATCGAGGGGCCGGTCAACGGGGAAGATGATAGCGATCCAGGCGGGATTTAGTCCGACTGATTGAAGTACGATGATCATCATGATCAGGCCTGCACTAGGGACAGCAGCTGCACCAATGGAAGCCAGTGTGGCAGTCAGAACAATGATCAGTTGTTGCATAATGGTCAGGTCAACCATATGAAGCTGCGCCATGAATATAACAGCAACTGCCTGGTAAAGGCTTGTACCATCCATGTTTACCGTAGCACCAATAGGTAATACGAAGGATGTTACATTTTTTGATACCCCCATATTGTCTTCTACACACTCCATGGTAACGGGAAGTGTCGCAGCGCTGGAACTGGTAGAAAAAGCAAGAAACTGGGCGGGTGCGAGATTTTTAAAGAACTTCTTAAAACGCATCCCGGAGAATATTCTCACAAGAGTTGGATAGAAAATAAAGATCATGAACGCGAGTCCTATAGTAAGAGTGATCGCGTAGCTTCCCAGTCCCTTAAAAATTTCGAACACTTCCTTCGGGCTGTTAGCCATTTTCGCAATAACGCCTGCCAGTAGAGCAAAAACGAAGAACGGTGCGGCTTTCATCACGATGTCCACCATCTTGAGGAAAACCTCATTAATGCCGTTCACGAATTCTATGACTGGTTTTGAGTTCTTATTTGGAATCATCACCAGTGTAATACCAAAGAATATGGCAAAGACAATAACCTGAAGCATGAGTTGATTGTTGGATATCGAAACTATGATGTTCTCGGGTACCATATCCACAATAAATTGCAGGGGCCCTGCATCCTTTGCAGCTTCTGCCGATTTTTTGAATTCCTCGATATCCTGATTATTGTCGTAAGTATAATTGGGATCAGTAGACACTTCCTGGACAAGGGCTTGATACTGTGGGTCAGCGAGTATATTTATATCGTCCTGGAGCTCAACTCCATCGGTCTGGTCGACCCATATCTCATAGGAAATCCTGTTTTTAAGCCGTTGATCATCGTCCATAAAGGTCCCGGGCTTAATAGTATTCACGAGAAATAGTCCGATTACCACGGCTGACATGGTGGTCAGCAGGTAAATAGACAGGGTTTTGAGGCCCATCGAACCGAGTTTCGAAATATCAGAAAGCCCTGAAACACCCCCAATGATCGAGAACATTACAAGTGGTACGGCAATAAATTTTAGCAACCTGATAAAGATTGCCCCAAACGGATCAATCCAGTCAATGGTAAAACTGTTCCACCCGGCAGCACTGGAGATAAAGGCGTAAATGACCCCTAGAACGAGTCCAATGATAATTTTTATGTGGAGAGGCAGCTTTTTCATGATTACAGGTTAGCCGCCGAATTTAGCGGTTTGGTTCCTCAAATAAAAGTCGAAGGTGACCAACGCCGCCATGGCTTCTACAATCGGAACGGCCCTCGGGACTACACAGGGATCATGCCGCCCTCTTCCTGAAACCGTGGTGCTTTCCCCCTTTTCATCCACACTCTGCTGTTCTTTCATGATCGTAGCTACGGGTTTAAATGCCACATCAAAATATATATCTTCTCCATTGGTAATACCCCCCTGGATTCCGCCGCTACGATTTGTCCGTGTTCTCACTCTCACTCCTTCAGTATAATACTCATCGTTATGTTCACTTCCCTTCATCCCTGTGCTGGCAAAACCGCTTCCATACTGGAAACCTTTCACGGCGTTGATACTCAGCATGGCTTTTCCCAATTCTGCATGAAAACGGTCAAATACCGGTTCACCCAGCCCCGCGGGAACCCCAGAAATTACAGCAGTAACCATTCCGCCGATGGAATCCCCGTCTTTGCGAGTCTTTTTCACCAACTCAATCATCGCTTCGGCTGTAACCGGATCCGGACAACGCACGATATTTTCTTCAGTCCGGCCCAAATCCATTTCCGTATAGTGCGGCGCGGTGATCTCACCGATTTTTGATACGTATCCATGGATCTTTACTCCAAGCTGCTCCAGCGCAAGCTTGGCAATGGCCCCGGCCGCTACCCTCATGGCTGTTTCACGGGCAGAGCTGCGACCACCTCCCCGATAATCGCGTATACCGTATTTCTCCTGGTAGGTAAAGTCTGCGTGGGAGGGCCTGAATTTTGTTTCGATGTGACTGTAGTCCTTGCTCCTGGGATCAGTATTGCGAATGATGAAGCCAATCGGGGTGCCAAGGGATTTGCCTTCGAAAATACCGCTGAGAATCTCGATCTCATCAGTTTCCTTGCGTTGAGTTGTGATTTCACTTTGACCGGGCTTTCGCCGATCCAGCTCCTGTTGAATTAATTCGGTATCGATCTCAATTCCTGCCGGGCAGCCATCAATGACCCCGCCAATAGCGCCGCCGTGCGATTCGCCGAATGTTGTTAGCCTGAATATGGTTCCGTATGAATTTCCCAATTATTTTTTAAATATCAGATATGCGCTTAACCCAAGGATCAGCACAATCAGAATGTTCATCACAATATTCATCCAGTTGCCATTCCCAAATGTGGCGAGTGTATTGTCCTCCCACTCCAAACGATCGTAAAAACTCCCAAGATCTGAGGCCTGTATCGTTTCGTTGGTTTTGCTCTCGCCGGTTACATCCACGTAATATGTGGACCGCAGTGTGTCATACTTTTCAGTTCTTGGATTAAAGAATACCCAGGAGAAATAATCACCCAGGAAAAATTTCCCCGGTTCGCTGGGAATTCCATAATAAGAAAAGGTTTTGGACCCGCTCACTTTCCGGTTTCTCCGGTTGATCTTCTGGCTGATATTGGGATCGTAAAAATCAAAGTTCTTGTCGTCGGGAATGACGAGTCTTTCTACTGATGAGATGTTCCCTTCCCCGTAAATAGTAAAATCATACTTAAAGCTCTGCCCGGTCTCCACTTTGTCGACACTCAGCTTCTCATTCAGCGCATAATCACCAACTGCTACCAGGTCCTTGAGCGGATGCGGAGGTAATTCCCTGACTTTAACCAATTTCTTTCTCGAGCTGAAACTTTTGTAGTCCTCCTGCCGATTCGTTCCGAAAAAAGAGGGATTTTTAGCAATCCTGTATTTTATCATTTCAAGGTCAACTGAGGGAAACTCGATTGTCTCGGTATTAAACGGGAAAAAGGTAGCCTCGTATATTTTATACTGTGTGTATCTCTTCCCATTAATAACTACATCTTCACCATTGATATTTTCAATGTTAAAGTTTTCCTCCCAGCAATTAGATGGACGGATTTCCTTGAGAATCTCTGATAACTGCCGGCCCAGATCGTAAAACTGAAGAATGGCCCTGTTTTCCTCTGAAACGTAGAATGAAAGATCGGCTGTCACCCCCTCTCCGACATAAACTTCCGATTTATTAGTGGTTAGGGCCAGGAATGCATCTTCCTTGACTTCGACAAATTCGGGTTCATCCCGTTCCCCGAAGAAGTCCTCGAACGGATCCCGGTCGAACAGGCTTCTGAATGGATCCCTTGACTTGCGTTCCGCAGGAGGACCCACTTTTATCGTCTTTCCATTTGATTTTATTTCGTCCCCATTCACCTTCATTTTAAATGGCTTAAGGATAAAGATTCCCTGTTGCCTGGGACTGTATGACATGGTAATACTATGGCTGGAACTTACCTGCCCATTGATGATCTGTGTGCTCGATGAAGAGGATGTTCCCCGCTTGACAAAACCCTCAATGTCCGGGAAATCATCATAGGATTTGATCCGATCCCCCTCTGCGACAATTGTAACCGTAAACACATGATTTTCGGCAATTTCGTCTTCACCCAGCTCTATTTTTACCTGTCCCATTGCGTTTTGCACCATGCAAAACATCGCAAAGATCATCAGGTATTTAAAGGCTTTCATTTTCACGTATTTCTTACGTCTGCTGATTGACAAAATTAAAAGTATGATTTTAAATCACGGCAGTATTTACTATATTAATAGTCGATTATTTCCATAACAACCAATAAACGTTCTTTATTACATGCTAGATTACGTTAAAACAATTCTCTCAAAGGTAAGTTTTGATCCTTCCCTTTTTGAGAAGGAGTTAAGAAAGGCAATCGGATCATTGTTAAACAATGAAATACATGAGTTAAAAGCGTGGTGCTATCGTAATTATTCGAAAACACATCAACCTATATTAAACCGTTGTTTTGCGGTTTAATAAGCACCTCTATTAAAAGTATAAGGGCCCTCCATTATTTGGGGGGCTTTTTTATTGAGTAGACGCGTGGACGCGTTTACAGAGTTTAGTTTCCGATAAGTTATTTCGCCCCAAATACCATGTCCACGTGTCCTCCCGTTCACACGTCCACATTCCGTTGCGGAATCCCACTGATTAATACTCGCTCAAAACAATCCTCTCCAAAAGCATAAGGGATGTAATCAAACGATGGTACTTTCCGGGTAATAATGAGATCAGCATCGCGACCGGGGGCAATGATCCCAGAATGGTCTTCCATATTAATGGCAAAGGCACTATTTACCGTCATCGCATTGAATGCCTCCCTTGGGGTCATTTTCATACCGATACAGGCGAGAGACCATATTGATTGCATATTACCCGTCGGCGAACTTCCCGGGTTGTAATCCGAAGCTACTGCCACCGGCATATTCATTTCAATCATTTTCCGCGCGGGGGGATAGTCACTCCTGAGGAAAAATGCAGCTCCCGGGAGTAGGGTAGGTATGACTTCTGAATCTTCCAATAGGTCTAGTTCAGTTTGGCTCACAGTTTCGAGATGGTCGACACTGATGGCACCGGTCCTTACCCCCGCCTGGACACCTCCCGAGAGGTTTAGTTGATTGGCATGTACTTTTGGAACCAGCCCGTACCTTTTTCCAACCTCCAGCAACTCAACAGATTCTTCTTCACTGAAAAAACCGGTTTCACAGAATACGTCCATATAATCAGCCAATGACTGCTCAGCCACTTGTGGGATCATCTCTGATTTAATAAGATCGATGTATTCGTCGCGATTCATTTCTCCCGGAAATGCATGGGCTCCCAGGAAGGTAGTCTTGACTTTAATAGGAGCTTCACGACCTATTTTTCGGGCTACCCTGAGCATTTTCAACTCGTCGGAGGTTGTGAGGCCATACCCACTTTTAATCTCAATCGTTCCGGTCCCCGAGCCCATGACTGCTGCAATTCGCTTCATACTGATCTCGAACAACTCAGATTCTGACATTGCCCTGATCATTTTCGCTGAATTGAGAATGCCCCCGCCACTGGCTGCTATTTCAGCATAAGACTTTCCAAGGATTTTCTGTACGAATTCTGCTTCGCGTGAAGTGGCAAATACAATATGGGTATGGGAATCCACGAAAGCGGGAAGGACAAACTTTCCGGTTGCGTCAATTTCGTTCGGAGACTCCGGACAATCGCTCATATCCCCCACGGCTGCGATCTTTCCCCCGGATACAAGGATGTAACCATTTTCAATGGTGGGTATCTGGCCGAGTTGATTTCCTTTTAGAAGTTCAGGTTGATCCCTGACCTGGAAGACTTCACGAATATTTTTGATTAATACCTCTTTCAAGGATTCAGTTACCTTCATAGGAATTCACCTGGTTGCCATCCAGGTTGGTGCTTATCATGGGTATGGCCACGCGCACCTGTCCAAAAAACCCTCCTTTTTTAAGCCCCGGCCGGTAACCAATCTCCGCACCGAATGCCATGCCGGATTTCCTGTTACGCTTTCCCTCGACTCCAAGCCTGGCACCCATGGGTAAACTTTTCAACGGTGATAGGCTATATTCAACCCCTTCGTAAAACAGGTTGTCCTTCCTGATATCAAGTCCTATCAGCAGGTCAAAATAGGTGGTGAAAATCAGGTCATCCACATTTGGTTCGTAACCGGTGATGTCTACGGACACGTTTCTAATCCAGGTATGTGAAGCCCCAAGGTACATTCCAATAACACTCACATTGGTGAACATATTGACCTGTTCAGTCTCAAACATTTCATTTTCGTATGTGAGAGGGATGGGATCCCCTGCTTCCGATACAATATTGTCATACCCGACTTCCTGTCTTTCAATAAAGCGGTTAGCATCCGCCGTACTGTTATAGATCATGGCACCAAGTCGACCACCAATAATGGTTCGCAGCTTGCCTTCAATATTAGCAACAGGTGGAACTTTGGCGCTCCACTCATTTTTCTCCGTATCCGACTCATAAAGTACCATCGTGGTGGGCTTTTCGATCACTGCATCCTTAATGTGGTAGGTTCCCCCGATTTCAAAAAAATTCAAGGTCTTATAGCGGTTTTCGAGGCTGGAGTTAACATTGGCGCTGTGACGCATCATATCGAATGACGACCCGTAGGCCCTCCTGAAATTCATACGGAAATGTGCTTTGTTGTGGTGATAGTATGTAGCATCAAGCCCGAATCCTATCGTCGGGTTGGTCGCCCATAATTCTCCATAGAATGGCTGGAAGCCAATAAATAGTTTATTAATGTTTTCTGGCTCGTCATTGAGGATATTATAGGTGACTTCTTCAGGTTGCGCTTGTACTGCAATAGCTGAAGTCAACAAAATCATTGAGCAAAAAAAGAGATAAAACCGGCTCATAGGTCTAAAAAATGGGTGTATCGCTTATGCAATATACGAAAAAGAGCGACTTGGTAAGCGTTTACCTTTACGCTGAGCCTTTGACGTAAGAATTTTTAAGTAATTACCTGTTTTTGAGTGCTTTAGCAGATAATTCAATGCCTGTAGACAATCTTTCCATCTCTTTGTCTCCAATGGTTATGGAAACAAATGCAGATTCAAAAGGTGAGGGGGGAAGATAGATGCCATTTTCTAGCATAGTCCAGAAGTACTCCGTGAATAGCTCTTTCCTGCTATCCACCGCATCAGCAAAATTCTTTACCGGATCCTTCCTGAAAAATACACTGAACATGGACCCGACCTGGTTTATAGTGAATTCAATGCCTGATTCGCCGAATTCCGATTCTATTTTGCCAGTAATGTTATTAGTGATCTGTTCCAGAGTTGAATAAATTTCCATGTCACCGTCCAGAAGATTTAACATGGTAAGTCCGGCCGACATGGAAACCGGGTTACCCGAGAGAGTTCCCGCCTGGTAGACCGAGCCGGCCGGGGCAACCTTTTCCATAATCTCCTTTTTACCGCCATATGCTCCAACCGGCATTCCTCCACCGATGATCTTCCCCAGGGTGGTCATGTCAGGGATCACCCCATATAATTCCTGCGCTCCCCCGCGAGCCAGCCTGAAACCCGTCATTACCTCATCGAAGATGAGCACGGAATCGTGATCAATGCAAAGTTGTCTCAGACCTTCAAGAAAACCTTCAATAGGGGGTATGCAGCCCATATTTCCGGCAACCGGCTCCACGATGACTGCCGCTATATCACCCGGATTGGCCTCAAAAAGAGCCACCACCGAATCGATATCATTATAGATGGCATTTAATGTATCCTGCGCGGTGCCGGGAGTAACTCCAGGGCTGTCAGGGACTCCCATGGTGGCGGCACCACTCCCTGCTGAGATGAGGAAGGAGTCTCCATGTCCGTGGTAGCAGCCCTCAAATTTGATGATCTTTTTCCTCCCGGTATATCCCCTGGCCACCCGAATTGCTGACATGGTAGCCTCGGTTCCGGAATTGACCATGCGGACTTTTTCTACCGAAGGGACCATTTTAATAATCTTTTCGGCAATTAACACTTCCTTTTCTCCGGGTGCCCCGAATGACAGAGAATCCTCGGCTGCTTCTATAACTGCCTTTCGTATTTTAGGGTGATTATGGCCCAGAATCATTGGTCCCCATGAATTGATCAGGTCGATATAGGCATTGCCGTCGGCATCATACATATAGGGTCCATCTGCCCGTGCGATGAAAAGTGGATCACCCCCAACAGACCGGAATGCCCTCACCGGGGAATTGACCCCCCCGGGCATTAACTCAAGTGCATGATTAAAAAGGGATTTACTTCTCGTGTTGTTCAGTTTCCTCATCAGTCTCCTCTACAATTTCCTTTTCCTTCAATCGGTCGACAAATATCATTTTTTCGCCATCCCATCTTATAACAGGGACAACCCCATTGGAGTTTGAATCTGAGTAGTCAAATCCGTAAGAAATATATCCGGGCCTGAAACCTTCCTTCCGCAAGCCCAACTGAAAATACTTGCCATACTTCTGAAGACTGCTCCCGAAATACATCATCATATCATATCCTACGGATGCAAACTTTGAAGGGAGGACCCCGTAACGCGCCAGGTACCGGTCGCTAAACTCCATAAAACTGGAATCAGTAGTATTGATCAGGTCGTAGGTCGTCATTGTTACGCCCAGGTTTTCAAGGACGCGTTTTGAAATTACATTATCCTCAATATAATTTCTGCTTCCCAATACAGGTATGCTGTCCCCACGGGCCTCAACACCTGTCAGGATGTTGGCATATACACTCCCACCCGGATTATTTGATGCGATATAAATCAGGTCAATGCTATCCCTGGTTAATTCTATCTCTTCCATTTCAATTTTGTTCACCACAGTACCCGTCGTGAGAACTTCGAGGGCTTCACGCTCCGAACCGATGAGGATTTTTTTACTCAACACCAGTTGGAACAGCGAACTGTCAACGGCATCCCTGAACTGGATGGCCATAATGGAATCCCTTTCACTTTCTCCATAAAACATGATTCCCGTTCGAAGCGTCGTATCTGCCAGAACCAGCTCGGCGGCCTTTTTCCCAACGGTTCGGGGCAGCGCGGAGTAAGTAAAGAAATAGCTGTTGGAGTCGATCAACTGCTGCTCTTTCAGGTAAGGGTGAAGAACATTGATCCGGTTATCATAGGCAAATTGTGAAATCATTTCGGGATAAAACAGGGGACCCATAATCAAATCACTTTCCCGAAGACGGTTGTCTGTCAGAAATTCCTTGACTACGCTCGTATCCCGTTGCGTATCAAAAAGGGTAAACTCCAGGGTACTACCCGTCTTATTCAGAGTATCTGCGGCCAGCATGATCCCCTGGTAGAGGTCAAGGACGAACTGGTTGACCTTCGTGCCAAGGTCTGGTTTGAGCTCGCCGGAGAGGAAAGGAAAAAGAATCGAGATTTTATATAAATCCTTTGGCATTAAATCCTCTTTTTCCTTCTCAGTCAGGAAGGGCAAGTCGAATTGCCTGGAGAGCGAGTCGAGGAGGTCGAGATCTCTTTCCAGTAGGTTCTGCTGCCCGATCAGCCAGGCTGTCTGTTCAGCAACCGGGTAAGATTCCGGGAAAGAGTCCAGAAGTACCATCATAGTATCCAGGCCATTGATCTGCTGGAGGTAATACCGCTGCATTTGTTCGGCTTCTGACTCCATACCAATTATATCCTGTGACGCTTTAATAGCCCTTTCTGGCTGTCCGTTTTCAAAGTATATGATGGCCAACCAATAGTTCACCTCATCAATCTGATTCCAATCCGGGTACCTGGTCTTGACCTGGAGTAGCATATCCCTTGCCAGTGCCATATAGCCCTGCTGGTAGGCACAAAGGGAGTAATAGAAGCTGGAATAGATGACAAATGGGTTGTCTTCATTTTCAATTGTCAGCTTTTCAAAAGTATCCTGTGCGAGCCCGAACCGCCCCTGTCGGAAAAAATCCTTTCCCTTCAGGTACTCCTGCTGGTAGTTGACCTCAACTTCCTGGCTGAGAAGCGGAAGAGAGGCCAGCAAATAAATCAATATGATGAATGATCTTCTCACTCCCATTCGATTGTGGCCGGAGGCTTGGAGGAAATGTCGTAAACGACACGGTTCACTCCCTTGACCGAGTTAATAATTTTGTTGCTCACATCGGCGAGGAATTCGTAGGGAAGGTGATGCCAGTCTGCCGTCATTCCGTCGACACTGTTTACCGCCCTGAGGCTTACCACGCTTTCATAAGTCCTTTCGTCTCCCATGACCCCAACGGATTGTACGGGAAGAAGCATGGCTCCCGCTTGCCAGATATCATCATAAAGACCTTTCTCCTTGAGCCCCCTGATGAATATATGATCCACTTCCTGCAGGATTCTGACTTTTTCCGGGGTAATATCTCCCAAGATCCTGATTCCAAGACCGGGACCTGGAAAGGGATGTCTGCCAAGAATTTTATTATCAATCTCAAGGTTTTTACCAACCAGTCTTACTTCATCCTTGAAAAGTGTATTTAGAGGTTCCACCACTTTGAGTTTCATAAAATCGGGCAATCCTCCAACGTTATGATGTGATTTTATTGTGGCAGAGGGCCCGTTTACTGATACCGATTCAATAACATCGGGATAGATGGTACCCTGCCCGAGCCATTTTACATTTGTGATCTTGTGGGCTTCTTCATCAAATATTTCAATGAATGTCCGACCAATCGCTTTTCTCTTGTCTTCGGGATCTTTTAATCCCTCCAGGGCCTTGTAGAATTTGTCTTTGGCATCTACACCCGTAACGTTCAGACCCATGCCCTCATAGCCTTTCAGGACATCTTCGAATTCGTATTTTCTCAAGAGGCCATTATCGACAAATATGCAATGCAGGTTTTCGCCGATGGCCCGGTGAATCAGCATAGCAGCTACTGAACTGTCCACACCACCACTGAGACCCATTACTACCTGGTCATCTCCTAATTGTTTTTTGAGACCGGCCACAGTCTCCTCGATAAAGATATCGGGGGTCCAGTCCTGGCTGCAGCCACTGATATGGACCACAAAATTCCTGAGCAGTTCTTTTCCGTGAACTGTATGGGTGACCTCCGGGTGAAACTGTATGCCGTATGTGTGCTCATCTTCCACTTTATAGGCAGCCACGTTAACACTCTCCGTGCTTGAGATCACTTCAAAATTATCGGGAACCTCCTGGATGGTATCTCCATGTGACATCCACACCTGGGTGTCTATTTCAATTTCTTTCAGGAGGGGGTTGTGGTGATCTACTTTTTCGAGCCTGGCCCTGCCGTATTCCCTGATTTCTGAAGGAAGGACTTTACCACCACTTTTATGGGCTAACAATTGTGCACCATAGCATATTCCCAGGAGTGGCCATTTGCCACGAAAAATGTCCAAATCAAGGTCGGGAGCTTCTTTATCCAGTACGGAACACGGTCCGCCTGAAAGGATTACACCTTTTACGGTATCGTCAAGTTCGGGAAGATGGTTGAAAGGGTGAATTTCACAGTATACATTCAGTTCCCTGACGCGCCTGGCGATCAGCTGGGTATACTGGGAACCGAAATCCAGTATGATGATCTTCTCAGTCATAGATCGCAAAATTAGCTATTGGATTGATATCTCAGCCCGATAGCACTGATTTCTTTTTACATATTGCGGCGATACTTCCCGCCTACTTCAAATAGGAGATTCGTGATCTGACCGAGTGAACAGGCTTTTGTCGCTTCCATCAGTTCAAAAAACATGTTTTGGTTGTGCAGGGCCGCATCCCGGATACGTCCGAGCCCGGCTTCGACTTTTTCCTCATGGGTGGAATGAAGGTTTTTCAGAGTAGAGATCTGGTTTTCTTTTTCCTCTTTTGTTGCTCGTATCACCTCACCAGGTAAAGTTGTAGGAGACCCGGATTTGCTCAGGAAAGTATTTACGCCCACGATGGGAAACTCTCCGGTATGTTTTAGGGTCTCATAATAAAGGCTTTCCTCTTGGATTTGTCCTCGCTGGTACATCGTTTCCATCGCACCGAGCACACCCCCACGCTCTGTGATCCTATCGAATTCCATCATCACAGCTTCCTCCACCAGGTCGGTCAGCTCTTCAATGATAAAGGATCCCTGCATGGGATTTTCATTTTTAGCCAACCCGAGTTCCTTGTTGATAATCAACTGTATCGCCACAGCTCTCCTCACTGATTCTTCGGTGGGGGTGGTGATCGCCTCGTCGTATGCGTTTGTATGCAGGCTGTTACAGTTGTCGTAAATGGCATAGAGTGCCTGCAGGGTAGTCCTGATATCGTTGAAATCGATTTCCTGGGCGTGAAGTGAGCGGCCTGAGGTCTGGATATGATATTTCAACATCTGTGACCGGGCATTGGCTCCGTACTTCAATTTCATGGACTTTGACCATATTCTCCTTGCCACCCGGCCGATGACCGCATATTCGGGATCGATCCCGTTGGAGAAGAAAAAAGACAGGTTGGGGGCGAATTCATTAATATCCATCCCCCTGCTGAGGTAATATTCTACATAAGTGAAGCCGTTGGCCAGGGTGAAGGCCAGTTGGGTAATGGGATTAGCACCAGCTTCAGCAATATGATATCCTGAAATGGAAACACTGTAAAAATTCCTGACTTTGTGCTCGATAAAGTATTCCTGCACATCCCCCATGAGCTTCAATGCAAATTCCGTTGAGAAGATACAGGTGTTTTGTGCCTGGTCTTCTTTGAGTATATCGGCCTGGACCGTTCCACGGACTACATTTAGTGTTTCCACTTTGATCTTGTTGTAAACTTCAGGATCCAGTACTTCATCCCCGGTAATACCCAGGAGCATTAACCCGAGGCCGTCATTACCTTCGGGTACCTCACCGTTGTAGACTGGCCGGTTTCCTTCGGGGTACTTTGCTGATAGTTTCTTTTCCACCTCTTTTTCCAGTCCATTCTCGCGGATGTATTTTTCACATTGCTGATCAATGGCCGCGTTCAGAAAATATGCGAGTATCATCGGGGCCGGTCCGTTGATAGTCATGGACACCGAAGTCTTAGGGTCGGTCAGGTCGAAGCCTGAATACAGCTTCTTGGCATCGTCAAGGCAACATACCGACACTCCGGAGTTACCGATCTTCCCATAGATATCCGGGCGGTAATCCGGATCCTGACCATACAGGGTTACCGAATCGAAGGCTGTGGAAAGTCTTTTGGCAGGCATTCCATGACTGAGGTAGTGAAAACGCTTATTGGTACGTTCAGGTCCGCCTTCTCCAGCGAACATCCTGGTGGGATCCTCTCCCTCCCTCTTGAAGGGGTAAATTCCTGACGTGTAGGGAAACTCACCGGGTACATTTTCTTGTAGCGACCACCGGAGGATATCTCCCCATGATCGGTAGGAAGGAGTGGACACTTTCGGAATCAGGGTATGCGAGAGCGATTCGGTGTGGGTTTGAATCCGGATTTCCTTGCCCCGTACCTTGAAGATGTACTCTTCGTCCTTGTACCGCTTTCTTTTTTCTTCCCAACTGGTGATAAGGTCCTGGTTGTCTGCTTCAAGTCTCCGCCAATGTGACTGTTCAAGGTCTTCCAGCCCTTTAACAATATTTTTATCAGCGAGTTGCCTTGTTTTGTTTACCGCGTATGCGTTGTCGGCCAGTTCTGACTGATCAATTACCCATTCGTTGTACTCCTGGATTTTTTCCGTAATCTCCGAGAGGTAACGTACCCTTTTTGGTGGGATGATGAAAAACTTTTCCGGTTCCTCGTGTTCTTCCTCCAATTGGCTGTGAAGTGGTTTTTCGAAGAGCTCATTTAGGCGATGGAGGATCGAAAGATAAAGCTTATTGGTTCCCGGATCGTTAAACTGGGAGGCAATGGTAGGGTAAACTGGAATATCTTCATCTTCGGTTTCCCATAGCTGGTGATTCCTCTTGTATTGCTTCCTGACATCTCTCAGTGCATCCAGTCCGCCCCGCTTGTCAAATTTGTTAATGGCAATGATATCAGCGAAGTCGAGCATATCGATCTTTTCCAGCTGAGAGGCAGCGCCGTATTCAGGGGTCATTACATAAAGGCTCAGGTCGCAGTGATCAGTAATTTCCGTATCACTCTGTCCGATCCCCGAGGTTTCCAGGATTACCAGGTCAAAGCCGGCTGCCTTGAGGGTCTTCACCGCCAAATCCACATGTTTTGAAAGTGCGAGGTTCGCCTGCCGGGTTGCCAGGGAACGCATATATACATTCGGGTGATTTATAGCATTCATCCTGATCCGGTCGCCAAGCAGTGCTCCGCCCGATTTCCTTTTCGAGGGATCCACACTGATGATCCCCAGTTTTTTATCGCCGAAGTCATTGATGAATCGCCGGACGAGCTCGTCGACGAGACTGGACTTTCCGGCACCACCGGTTCCGGTGATTCCAAGTACCGGTGCCTTGCTCTTTTCAGCTTTTTTGGAAATGGAATCGATGGAATCACGGTTTTCCTCGGGGAAGTTCTCAGCCGCAGATATAAGTCTTGCGATAGCTGAATGGTCCCGTACCTCAAATTTTGAGATTTGGCCATTGAGATTATCTCCCAGCGGGTAGTCTGCATTTTCAATCAGGTGATTGATCATCCCCTGCAGTCCCATGGATCGCCCATCGTCAGGGGAATATATCCGCGTAATACCGTAATCCATTAATTCCTTAATCTCATCTGGAAGGATTACCCCGCCTCCCCCTGCGAAGATCTTGATATGACTGGCCCCTCTTTCCTTAAGGAGGTCGTACATATATTTGAGGAATTCATTATGCCCACCCTGGTAGGAGGTGATGGCTATGGCCTGAGCATCTTCCTGGATGGCACAGTCAACGATTTCCTGCACGGAGCGGTCATGGCCGAGGTGAATTACCTCGCATCCCGATGACTGCATGATCCGTCTCATAATATTGATTGCTGCATCATGGCCATCGAACAGGCTTGCAGCCGTAACTATCCTGACTTTATTTTTAGGGGTATAGGGTTCGTTCACCATTCCGCAAAATTAATCAAAATTCGGCATTTTTCCGGTCAGAGTACGGGCACAAAAAAAGCCGGAAATTGTCCGGCTTTAAGTTCTTAGTATGATGTACCTTATTCAGCAGGGCTGAAAGGAATGCTGAGCCTTGCTTTTTCCCAAGCAAAGGTGATTGCACCTTCTTCAGATCCCCACTTAAGTCTCTCTTCTGACTCATCGGCCCAGGTAGGTGTGACATCAACGCGAACCACATCGGTGGTCTCGTCGTAGCCCATACTTCCCCAGATTCCGTGCTCATCCCTGTCGTATTGGGTCGTTACAATCACTGTCCAGTCACCTTCTTCCTGAGGGATGATCAGCAGCCCGTAGGTTCCAGCTTCAACCGTAGTTTCACCAATAACAACATCAGACCCAAAAGTCACCTTGGAAGTCTCATTGGCACCGGCTCTCCAAACTTCACCCCAGGGAACGAGTTCTCCCCAAATTGCGCGATCCTTAACTCCTGGAGAACCCCAGTTTAGGGTCACGGAAGTGGTGCCCATCTCGTCCATAGTTTCCATTCGGGGACTTGCTGGAGCTTCAACTTCTTCGGCTTCCTCACCTTCCGCTTCTTCCTCACTCATTTCAGTTGATTCCTCTTCACCTTCCTCTGATTGTGTGGAGGTGGAACAGGCTGAAAAAAATACAGCACTACTCACTAATAATGCGAGTGTACCTAATTTCAAAAACTTCTTTTCCATAATTTTAGTCATAGTTGATTTGAGGAGTAAAATTAACACTCAATCGCCCCATCGACAAGGTTATGTAAGGAAATTACTCTATCTGTTGGCTTCGTATACTACTTCTCCGCCGAGAATTGTTTTAACCACCTTTGTATCAAGTATCTCGGCTTCCGGAATAGTCATAATATCCTTGTCATAGATAGTGAAGTCCGCCAGTTTTCCTGGTTCAATACTTCCCTTGATATCTTCTTCAAATGCACCATATGCTGCATCCAAAGTGTAGCTGATTAGAGTTTGCTCCCGGGTCATCTTCTGTTCTGGTTCATAGCCACCTTCTGGAGTCCCCTTCAAAGTTTTCCTGCTTACTGAAGCATAAAAAGAAGCCAGTGGATCTATTGGTTCTACAGGTACGTCTGAGCCGTTGATCACTTTTGCCCCGGAATCAAGGAGGCTCTTCCAGACGTAGGCCCCTTCAACGATCCTTTTCTCTCCGAGCCGGTCAATGGCCCAGGGACGGTCGGAAGCCATATGAATTGCTTGCATAGCAGGAATTACCCCTAACTCACCAAACCTAGGGATATCATCCGGATGCAAGTGTTGGGCGTGCTCGATACGGAACCGGTGATCAGTAGCACCTTCGGGATTTCCATCAAAAGCAATCTCATAGCGGTCCAGGATCTCCTGGTTGGCCCGGTCACCAATGGCGTGACTGCATACCTGGAATCCCGATTCCAGGCCTTTTACAGAAATTTCTTCAACATAATCCATCGGCAGGGTTTCATGCCCGAAATGCCCGGGACGATCGGTATACTCTTCCAGTAGCCAGGCCCCGCGTGAGCCTAATGCACCGTCGCAATTGAGTTTGATGGATCGAACGGTCAGCAAATGATCCGCGGTATCGATCATGGGTCCCCTTTCAAGCCATTCAGCGGTCAGTTCCCGGTTTGGGCCGGAAACCATCACATACAATCGCACGCCCATCTTTCCTTCTTGCTTCATTTCGCGGTAAAAGTCGATGGTTCCACCACCTACTCCAGCGTCGTGGAAACTGGTCACACCATTGCGGAGGGATTCCTCCACGGCCAGGTCAAAGGCTTTGCGTTCCCGCTCATCTGGATCATCGGAGATGGTCACATGTTTTGAGATAATGCCCTGTGCTCTTTCGTTAAATATCCCAGTCGGATTACCGTTTTCATCGCGTATGATCTCGCCCCCTTCCACCTCTTCCATCAGGCTTTCAATTGAAAGAGGATTAACCCCTGCTATTTCCATGGCCTTCGCATTGGCGAAGGAAGCGTGCCCGCTGGCGTGCCTCAACCACACGGGGTTGTCGGGTGATACTGTACTGAGTTGGTCATGGGTCTGAAAGCCCTTCACCATCGGGTCGGGTGCCGGGTCCCACTTACTCTGATGCCATCCGCGACCAATGATCCATTCACCGGGCTCAGCTTCCGCTACGGCATCCTCCACCCGCTCGACCAACTCATCATAACTCTGTACATCTTGCAACTCAAGGTTCAGTTTTGACATCCCCATGCCCATGAAATGGCCATGGGTCTCGATGAGTCCGGGGGTCATTGTCGCACCTTCAAGGTCGAGGTCTGCGGTAGCTTCACCGCGATATTTCTCAGCTTCGTCCTGCGTTCCCGCATACAATATTTTACCGTCCTTAACCGCGACTGCTTCCACAGTGGGTTGGGATTTGTTTACTGTATAAATGTTGCCACCAGATATGATCGTGTCGGCAGTCTCCAGTTTTTCACCCGTTTCACAAGCGCTAACCAGGATCAACAGCACTGCGGCAATTGATAAACCAATGCTTTTCGTATATTTCATTTGACTAATTTTTATTCCCGAGAAAGTTCATAAAAGATTTATACAATGAAAACCCTCTCTACTATTTTACTTCTCACAATAGTGATAGGCGGTACCGGATGCATGGGAGAAAAGGAAATTCCCTGGTCCGACGAAGTTTGGAAAAAAGGCAACCTGCACACCCATTCCCTTTGGTCTGATGGGGATGATTACCCCGAAATGATCATGGACTGGTACAAGCGGAACGGCTACCAATTCGTGGGATTGTCTGATCACAATATTCTCCAGGAAGGCGAAAAGTGGAGTGCTGTCACCCGCTCACCCATCCGGCAACAGACCTTTGAGAAATACTTGGCTAATTTCGGTCAGGATTGGGTGGAATACAGGGAGGATACTGCGGGGATCAGCGTGAAACTGAAAGAACTGGATGAGTACCGATCGAAATTCGAAGGAGACGACTTCCTGATCATCAAATCTGAGGAGATCACCTCGTCATTTGAAGGGAAACCCATTCACGTGAATGCTACCAACATCAGTGAGTTGATTGGCGCCCAGGAAGGTGGTAGCGTCGCCGAGGTTATGCAGAATGCCATCAATGCTGTTCTGGAACAGCGGGAACGCCTGGATCAGCCTATGTTTCCTCATATCAACCACCCCAATTTTTACTATGCCATTTCGGTGGACGATATGATGAAGCTGGACGGTGAACGTTTTTTTGAGGTATACAACGGACATCCGGCGGTTAACAATTACGGCGATCAGGAGCATCCCGGTACCGAGGAGATGTGGGATATGATCAATGTCCAGTACATCGCTGACGGAAAACCCCTTATGTACGGGATTGCAACGGACGACAGTCATAATTACCATTTGTTTGGCTCCCAGTTTAGTAACTCTGGCCGGGGTTGGGTGATGGTGAACAGCGTTGAACTCACCCCGGAGGCACTGGTGGATGCCATGGAAAGAGGTCATTTTTATTCCTCTACAGGTGTTGAGATCAAGGAATACCTGATCAGCTCGAAAAAGCTCGGTTTCAGTATAGTGGAAGAAGAAGGCCTGGATTACACCATAGAATTTATCGGATTGAAGGAACGCGAGGAGTCTGCCCGCGTGCTTTCAACCCAAGAGGGAACCAGTGCTGAGTATGTTTTCGAAGACGATGATATCTACGTACGGGCCCGGGTCACCAGTACCAAGTTAAAAGTAGATCCTTTCCAGGTTGGCGATTATGAAATGGCATGGACACAACCTATAATGAGAAAATGAATAGGGAGTTTAGAGTTTGTTTGTTGCTGATTTTTATAACGTCGGGCACGGCGGTGAAAGCGCAGGGTGTTGGATTGTCCTTTTCATTCTTCTTCCCAAAAAACGGTGAATTCTCCATGCCTGTGAGTCCGTTTTCCTACCGCGGGGTGGCACTGCCCTTCACGGATATTGTGGGGATTCAGACCGGGGCTTCGCTTTACAGGATGGGGGGATTGAACATAACTGAGTTGCCATTTGAAAGTGATAAATCCCTCCTGGGTCCTAATCTGACGATCTACGTACCCTTCGAGCTTTATTTCCGTTTTGGAAGCGACCAGGCCAC
>JAHEKQ010000167.1 GCA_024638265.1 Flammeovirgaceae bacterium | reverse complement strand
AATCCGGTTACACAGGATTCAATGCTTCCCTGGCCTCGAGGAATTTTGAAACGGCCATGGCTTCCATGACTGAATGGACCCGTAGAATCGATGAAAACCCTGACAGGCTGATCCATGCCACGACCGCCGAAGATTTCGTACGGGCCAAAAAGGAGAAAAAGACCGGGGTGATGTATGGGTTTCAGAATGCCACAATGATCGAGCAATCCATTGACAATCTCGACAAGCTTTATGAGGCTGGAACCCGGTGGATCCAGTTGACCTATAACGAGCGAAACTTGTTGGGGGATGGCTGTACGGAACGTACCAATGCCGGACTTTCGGATTACGGCGTTGAAGTCGTGGAAAAGATGAATGAGCTCGGGATCATTGTTGATTTGTCCCATTGCGGCCGACAGACCACCTTTGACGGGATATACTTCAGTAAGACGGGCGCTTCGTTTAACCATACCATGTGCGAGGCACTATATCCCAATCATCCACGGGCAAAAACGGATGAGCAAATCAGGGCCATGGCGGATAAAGGGGGGGTGATGGGCGTAATTTGCCTGGGTTATATGATTGGTCCGGACCCGGGGGGAGAGACCACGCTGGAAACCTATGCAGATCATATTGATCATGCCGTGAAAGTAGCAGGTATTGATCATGTGGGTGTCGCAGCCGATTTTGCCATCCAGGGATTGAAAGCCAACGGGGCCACCCGTGAAAACTGGTATGAGCCGCGTCTAACAAGGTTCAAGCCCTCTTACCAGGTCAAATGGCCACCATGGATCCCTGAGCTAGACAGTCCGGACCGATACAGGCATGTGCTAAAGGTATTAGATCAACGGGCTTACTCAACAGGGGATATTGAGAAGATTCTGGGTGGGAATTGGTTGAGATATTTTAAGGAGACCTTAAAAAGTGGATAGTAGAAAGTAGAAAGTGTTGAGTTGAAAGTGACTTGCTGAATTTGACTATCCTCAGGTAAACCGGGATTGCTGTTTTTGGTGCTTTCTGCGGCTACGTATTTCATCTAGTCAGTTGGTCGGTTAGTCAGTTGGTCGGTTGGTCAGGAGGAGAGGAAAGAGGATAGAGGATGATTAGCTAACAGTTAACAGCTAACAACTAACAGTTGAAAAGAGGATAGAGGATAGAGGATAATTAATAGGGTTGGGAAAGACTACCTTCTGAGTTTTTAGTTTAGTGTTTTGTGCTTTGCATTTTTTCCTTGCGTTCCTTGCGTCTTTGCGGTGAATTATTTTCACTAGTTACTTCGATTATTCAAATGTTCGATTGTTCAAATGTTCCAATCCCGATAAGTTCACTGGTTCACTAGGAAATCGTTGCACAATACTCGCACTCATAAATCTAATGTTATGTAGGTTTACCCTATGAAGATTTCCTCACTTGTGACGGGAGGGGCGGGGTTTATAGGTTCACACCTGGTAAATCATCTCATTGACTTTGGTCATGATGTTGTGGTTCTGGATGACTTATCAGGCGGACAAAAAGAAAATATAAACTCCAAGGCGTCCTTCGTTATTGGATCTATTACCGACTCAGAATTTGTTAATCAACTCTTTAAAAAGCATGATTTCACCTACGTTTATCATTTAGCAGCATATGCCGCAGAGGGACTAAGTCCGTTCGTAAGAAGATTCAACTATGACAATAACCTGGTAGGAAGTATAAATCTGATTAATGCGTCGGTAAATAACGAGATCAAATGCTTCGTTTTTACTTCTTCAATAGCTGTATACGGTGATCAGGAACCACCAATGAGCGAAGACACTCAACCTAATCCGATTGATCCGTATGGAATTGCCAAATATGCCGTTGAATTGGATTTAGTCAATGCCCATGAAATGTTTGGCCTGGACTATATAATATTCCGTCCTCACAATGTGTATGGTCCCAATCAGAATATTATGGACAGGTACCGGAATGTGGTGGGTATATTCATGAATCAAATTTTAAGTGATCAACCACTTACCATTTTTGGAGATGGTGAACAAAAACGGGCTTTCACCTATATCAACGATGTAGCCCCATACATTGCAAATGCGGTGAATACTACAGAAGCAATTAATCAAATAATCAATATTGGATCAGACCAAATATATAGTGTAAAAGAGCTTGCTATTAAGGTTTCTCAATCGATGAATTCCGAATTGAATATTGTGAACCTAAAGGAACGAAAGGAGGTAGTCGAGGTTTATTCGGACCATGAGAAGTTCAAGCGAATCTTCAAGCCGGATAAATACACAAGCCTGGAAGACGGCCTTTCAAAAATGGCGGATTGGGTTAAGCAGCAATCCCGCACCGTGGAAAAAATCAAATATTTTGAGGGAATAGAAATCAAGAAGAATCTCCCGGATTCATGGTAGCAAATCCTCTTGTATCAATAATCATGGCTGTAAAGGATACGGCTCCCTATTTAGAGGAATGCCTTGATTCCATTCTTGCTCAAACTTTTGAGAACTGGGAGCTCATTGCGGTCAACGATCACTCTTCGGATAGCAGTTTAAGCATTCTTGAAAATTATGCGGCTAAAGATTCAAGAATCAGGGTATATAGCGCCAAGGGTCATCGGTTGATCCCCACCTTGCAGGAAGGTTATGCGAAGGCCAGGGGCACATTGATTAATCGAATGGATTCTGATGATAAGATGCCAGACTACAAATTGGAGGTACTGGTAGCAAAGTGGCTGAAGCATGGAAAAGGCACAATTATAGCAGGAGGGACGCAGCATTTTGTTGACGAAGGTGAGGTGGGGGATGGGTTTATC
>JAHEKQ010000024.1:37624-39425 GCA_024638265.1 Flammeovirgaceae bacterium | reverse complement strand
TTGGGTTCACAAACTGCATAGTCTGCCGGTAATGTGACTGTTGCTCCGCGGTTTATACTTACAACTAGATCATCTGACGAATCTGAACATGGACCAACTCCGTCAGGATCATCAGTGGTTAGCAGGAATGTAATATCCGTATCAATATCACCAGGATCTACCGTGTAGGTTGCGGTGACTTCCCCTGTCCCGCCATTGGTGGTACTTATACCCATATTAGCGGGTACTCCATTTAAAAGGACTGTCCACGTACCGGTAGTGGCCGCTCCACCTATAAATCCACTAAGATTTATAACAGAGGGTTCACATACTTCATAGTCAACCCCTGCATTTACTGTAGCAGTAGGATTTACTGTCACTGTAATGAAGGTGGAAGGGCCGTCACAATCAGCCGCTGTTGGAATTATCTCATAGATTACGCTGCCCACATTGCTGTCAGTCAAACTCAAAGTTTGGCTTATTGTACTTCCATTGCCGTCTGCAGCACCCGTAACATTGGCTGTAGGTGTTACTGTCCAGCGGAAGGTGGTTCCACTTACGTTTTGCGGTCCGGGATCTATCGGTACAACTGCTGTTTCTCCATCACAAATCGTCATATCGGAAGCCGTAGCAGAAGGTTCAGGTTTAACTTTGACTACATAGCTTACTGATGATCCCGTGCACAAAGGAGCTCCGGCTTCAGGGGTCAATGTATAAACTACCAGTTGTTCGACATTGGTATTGTTTGTGAGCATATCATTGACAGTTCCCGTTTTAGAGATCAAAGATTCACCCGTTACATCGGGATTGTCAGTGGCAATCCAGTTAACAGTAGAAGCAATACTGGTAGTAGCAGTAAATGAAAGCGTCTCACCACTACAAATTTCCTCGGTCAATTCAGTAGGTGTATTGGTAATTTCTGGTGTAGGCTGGATAGTTACCGTTACCTGGATTGGTGTTCCCGGACAATTGTTCGCTTCAGGAGTAATCTCATAGACTACAGTTCCGTTTGTGACTCCATCGAGGCTATTTAGATTCTGATCTATAAGACTTCCACTACCATTTGACATACCCGAAGCATTGCTGCTTGAAAATACGGTCCAGGTATATGTAGTTCCCGGCACTGAATTTGGGTTCGTTATTGTAATCATAGGTGAATCCCCACTGCATATAGTAATATCGGAAGCAGCAGCATCCGGTGTTACGTTGACTGTTGCTGAAACTGCAAGTCGGGTATCACTTTCACACCCTCCTATTGTTTGTGCAGCATAATAAGTTACGCCATCTACAAGTGGATCTGTCGATATATAAGCTGTTCCTGCACTTGGTGAATCATACCAGGTAACTGTTCCTGTAGCTGTCACGACGAGATCAGCAATTGTTGGACTATCTGCAGAACAGAAGACTTGGGGTGATGTTCCTGTAGGTGCAGCCGGGTCAGCAATAGACACGGAAACTGCAAGTCTTGTATCGCTTTCGCAACCTGCTACTTCTTGTGTTGCATAATAAGTAACCCCATCAGTTAATGGCTCAGTTGCATTAAATAATGTGCCCCCTGTTGATGCAGAATACCATCTGATCGTTGTACCTGTTACCCTGGCCGTTAGGTCTGATATTAAAGGCACATCAATTGCACAGAATGATTCAGCAGGTCCTCCTGTGGGTGCTGCCGGATCCGCTACCGTGGCCGTGACTGCCAGACGCGTATCACTCTCGCAACCGCCCACCGTCTGGGTCGCATAATACGTCGTGCCGTCCGAGAGCGGATCGGTGCTCAGCAGTGGCGTACCCCCCGTGATCACGCTGTACCACTGGATGATCG
>JAHEKQ010000024.1:0-37524 GCA_024638265.1 Flammeovirgaceae bacterium | reverse complement strand
CTCCGGCTAAGGGCGCCCCCCCTGTCGGGTTGGCATACCATTGAATTGCAGTACCTGTTGCCGACAGGTCTGAGACCGTCGGACTGTCAATCACACAGAAGTCCTGGGCCGCTGTGCCCGTAGGTGCCGCAGGATCATCAACGGTAACAACAACAGAAGCCCTGACTGTACTTTCACAACCGGCATCCAGATCAGCTATATAATAGGTTGTTGATACCAGTAAGTCTGTACCCAGATATAAACTACCACCAGTAGCAGCATCATAGGCTATTGCAGTTCCTGAGACTGTAAATAATGAAAGAAGATCATCTACATCATTCAAGTTAATGGCACAATAACTTTGATTAGCAGGGCCTGTAGGAGTAGCAGGGTCATCAACCGTGGTAGTTACAGCGAGTCGTGTATCACTTTCACAGCCGCTGATAGTCTGAGAAGCATAGTAGGTGGTGGCGTCCACGAGGGACGTTGTACCGGGTAGTAAAGAACCTCCCGAAGCGGCATCATACCATAATATACTCACACCGGTTACTACAACATCATCAAGATCCGGTGAATCACTTGCACAAAAGGTTTGAGCTGCGGCTCCAGTAGGAGGGTCATCCTGAAGCGTAACAGTTACTGCGAAACGGTTTACGCTTTCACAACCACTTAAGGTTTGAGTAGCAAAATAATCCTCACCATCGACCAGGGCCGTGGCACCTCCAAGCGGGGCACCACCGGACGCATTATCATACCATTGGATACTGGTTCCAGTAGCGGTAAGGTCAGCTACGGTGGGGGAGTTAATAACACAAAAAGATTGAGTGGCATCACCGGTTGGCGCCAGTGTAGTGGTAATATCCATATTAATGGAGTTGGAAGTGTCCTGGCATCCATTGACATCAGTTCCTACCACAGTAACATCATCATTATCAGCCAAGGTAGAACTCACATAGGTATTACTTGCACCGGGTCCCTGTACCGAGCCCCCATTAACAAAAAATTCATAGGTCGTAGCTCCGGCTGCGGTGAAGGTTACTGTAGTTCCCTCGCAAACGTTGTTAACATCCTCGGAAATTGTAACTATCGGGGATGCATAAATCGTGATAACTTCCGAATCAGTAACCACCTGGCATCCGTCAGCTTCCAGGGTCAGCGTTACTGTCCCATTCGCCTTGTCATTCGTTCCCGGTGTATAGGTGGCCGCGAGTGTTGTATTGTTGGGTGTAAAAACACCGTCTCCATCGGTCAACCAGGTAATTCCGTCCGTAGCGTCGGTCGCCGTACTTGACGTGAGATCAACAGTTGCTTCCGGACATATACTGGTTGAAGCTGCTACAGCATTTGCGGTGGGGACAGATCCCCCGGCAACTGTCACATTTATAATCTCGGAATCGGTACAACCTTCTCCATCCGTAACAAGGAGTGTATATGCTCTACTGGTAGTACCGGTATAGGTGGGATTCGCAATCGCATTATTATCGAGGTCCGTAGCAGGGGTCCATAAATAGGTGTAGGACCCGTCTCCCCCTGTTGCGGTCGGAGAACCACCAAGGACCGTGGGAACACTGCTGCACACATCAGTATCACCACCAGCATCAGCAACCAATTCCGGGTTAAATGTTGCAAAACCGACAATCGTACCTTCAGGGAAAGTGGAGATATTGTCTGTCCCGTCAAGTTTAGTAAGGAGCACCGTATTAGCCCCACCCGTGGTCTCCTGAACCTGGAGACCGGATATGGTAATGAAATCCTGCCTGTCGCCCCCTGTAGTATTATCAAAAGTGTATTGTACATCAAACGAGTTAGTGGCTTGATTTAACAAGGTGACATTCGAAATGTCGTTATTATCCCCTCTCCAGGAAGCTGAAACAGTTCCATAGAGAAACTGGTACCCGGCAGGCAGGGAAATTGTGAAATATTCAGTTCCTGAATTCCCGGGACCGCCAATTTGCTCCTGGTCGGAGAAATCCTCTTCAAATGTGATGTCAGTTAATGTAAGTCCCCCTTCAGCGATACAAGTAGTCCCTGTACCCTGGAATACACGGAATTGGGCCATTGCCCCGGTGGACAATAAGAGGCCTAAGCCAACAATTACAAGACGATTGAAAAAGCTCATTCTTTAGATACAAGTGGCTAACTCATAAAAATCAGTAGCGTTCGGGTATAGGTCTTTTTATCGATGTTAATACTAAAATAACTAAAAAAGTAACTGCCTGTTAGGGCTTTTCAAGTAAATCACTAAGGTTGTAATAAACCAGAATCATTTACTTTAATTAACGTGATTTTTTTCTGGTTCTCCAGGTCAACGGTTCCAAGCAAGACTATACCCCTGTCTGAATCCTGAATAAGCCCCGATTCTGCGATATCCAATTCGTTACCACCGAACCGAGTTTCCCAGAACTTATTGCCCAGGTTATCCACAGAACACAAATATATATTACGGTCAGTCGGACTGATTACTTCTTCGGCCAATACTATATATGAAGTACCTATATCCAATATATCTTTTCCAATCAGGTTGGAGCTTCCAATCTGAACGTTCACCTCATCTGCAAAATTTTCTGATATTTCCTGTATAAATATTGAAGATGTAGCACCATTACTACTCGAACCGATCAATAAAAATCCCTGTTCCCCATCTACAATCTTCGATGCAGTAACCTCATCATCGGTACCCCAGTAGGTGTATCCTATGATAATATTTCCAAAGTCATCCAGTTTGAAGGTGACCATATTATTACCGGCTGTAGTTGCCTGACCTGCATCTGATGTTCCTAACACGTAAAATTCCGAATTGGATTCCACAACACCGGCCGCCAGATTATTATTTAGCGATTGTCCCCAAAAAGCATTGAAGCTAGACTTTGGCAGAGTGTCAAGAACGGCACCTGTTGTACGGTACAGGATCATGTATGTATTTATATTGGGATTGGGTCCCTCCTGGTCAGTCGTTCCAAGGAAAAGAAAACTACCATCACTTAATACAATCGCTTCATTTGCAATTTCTGTTGTACTTGGTTTTCCCAACAGAATACTGTCAATAATATTCCCATCTGATGCAAACAAATAATAAACCATATCTGAAGTGCCATCCGGGTAATTAACCGTTGAACTGACCAATAACTCCCCATTTTGGTTTACGGCAATACTCGCGGGGTCTTCATTATATATACCACCATGCATAATCGACCAGACTTCATTACCGAGTTTATCAGTCTTCAGCAGAATGATTTGTTTTCCAAGATCATCACTATCCGATCTGCCGGCTATTATATAGCCATCAGGAACTGACACCATATCCCTACCCTCCTGGTCTCCCTTCGTTCCATAATATTTTACGAAGTGGGAATCAAATGTAGGATCTACGGTAAGATCATTTTCACAGCCCTGCATGAACAGGAAAGTTACCACCAGACCGAACAAGAATCTTAATTTCATTTTTCCTCCTCCTCTTTTCCAGTTTTCTTTTGAAACCAATCACGTAAGGTGAACTTTGATTTTTTCCTCGGGTAATACAAAGGCTTGGTATATCCCACACTGATCATTATTGAATTGAACCTGAAATCATCATCGGCGTAAGCATATAGCCAAAGATTGGGATCATTGTAAAGACCATTATCTTCCACATACCGTTTGTCCCTGTTATTCAACAGATTAAGACCTGCATTGTAGGAAACCCTAGCATGCAAATAATTATATCCGAACTTATACATGACCCCACCGCCCAGTACAAGAGACCGGTTGACAAAATTCCTTGATGGCCTGTTGTTCACCGTTGGTCCCTCAGTGGGAGTAACGGCATCCCCGGTAATATTTTCCAGGATATTTTTGCTCCTCGAAATAAAAACGAGATTTGCTTCCCCACCGGCAAAAACATAGGGTCTCCATTGTTCCCCCGGAAAAGTGAATCTCGCAAGCAGAGGGATATCCAAGACCAAATTCGATTCTGTTTTAGTTTGCTGATCTCCATCCCAGAGTGTATTAAAATATCGGAATCGTTTGAGCGATACTCTCGGCAGGAGTTCCAGTGAAACTGAATTACTGAAATGCAGCTCGGCCCCGATTCCCGCCTGTGCGCCCCAGCCGGTTCTATACTTCTCCTCACTCTGGTCCGTATTATCCACCCCAAAATTGTGGACTACATCAATCCTGCTGAAGTTAGTTCCAGCTTCAATTTTAAGAGATAATATAGGAGAGGTGGTGAAATTCCGGCTTAGGTACACTATATCGATAGGGTCATTTTCTTCGTCTACTTTGAACTCGGGATCAAGTTCAAGGACTTGCAGGAATGCATAGTCGGCACTATCGAGCTTGTCAAGAAAAAGATATGTCCTGGTTAAAAGGGTGTAAGCTTGTATTTTTTGTTCACGAGAAAACCCATTATCCAGACAATTCTTCAGTATTCCGGAAATTGCATAGAAGTGTCCGATTTCAAATGCGCTATTTGCACGTTGTAAGCTCTGGGCACATGGACCCTCGACCTGGGAAAATGAAGAAATTGAAACCAGGAAAGAACATATGAATAGACCTAATCTTCGCCCCACAACCTATTGATTTAATATCTTATCCACACAAGTATTCATATATGGAATATCATTCTTTACGTAGGTATTCCATTCCTCCATAGTCATATTCCTGGTCAGCCGTTCGCACATTCCTCGCGCCATCAGTTGAGGGTCAGTGACCCATACCCTCACACTTCCATTTTGCACACCAGCTACCAGGTACTGGCTATCCGGTGTAAAATCCATATCCCACACGTAGGAATCATTGTCATTGATAACAATAGGTAACTCATCGAGCTCATCGAGTACCCACATGAAGATTGTCTTATCTAATGAAGAAGTAGCCAGGAGTTCTCCATCATCACTGTATTCAATATCCGTGACACGGCTTTTATGACTCCTTAGGCTCCTAATCAAGGTTCCAGATTCTACATCCCAAAGTGAGACGGAGCCCTTCTCATCACCAACCGCAAATGTGTCCTCCGTTTTTGCAATAGCTACGGAATAAACAGGTGTTCCAGTACCTTGCCTGATTACCCTTTCAGAAAAATTACCCAGATCAAATAGACTCACCCGCCCATCCTCTGCTCCCGCGAGCAGGAATTTTCCTGATTTAGACACATCAATCACCCTGTATTCACTGCTACTATTCCTGATTATCCTGGATTGCCCAGTATTTACGTCGGTGATCCTGATGGTCCTGTCTCCTCCAACTGTTATGATCCGCCTATTGTCGGGATGCCAGATTATATCATTGATATAGGATTGATGTATTGGAATTACCTTGGGTTCATTATCGGGTTGGTTCAATTGGAATAAATTAACAAAAGAGGAATCCCCACCTGAGGCGATCAGCTCCCCCGAGTGGTTTACTGATACGATTTTATTCCGGTACGAGCTGGTGGATAAAGTTTTTCTGCCCTCGGGATCATCGAAATTATGCTGTATCACTCTTCCATCTTCCCCAGTAGTGTAATACACCCTTGAATCAGTTGGGAAATCAACCGATCTGACATTACCCCTATGCGAAAATTGCGTATTGTATACAATACCATCCATTTGGGTCAAAGTAGTATACAGCCCATTGTATATATACGGATCATATTTCCTGCCACCGTGTTCATTAAAGAATACATAAGCTTGAAGGGCCAGTAATCCGTGGAGATCGTTATCCTCAACCGTAAGGGATTTCGCCGACATTGCTTGTGCCACAGCGAGGTAGAGCAGATTTTGCTTATCTTCAAAATTTTTCTGTGCTACCAGGTAAAGCGAATCAGATTTCCTTCGCTCTGATACAGCAATTCCCCTTTGCTCTTCAGCCTGTTCGCGTTGTACAATTGCATCTCTAAGGGCTGCTTGCTCACTGGCAATGGCTTCGGCCAACTGTTGATTCCGCTGGTTGAGCTGATTAATTGTTCTGGCTAGTTGTATATTGGCTAATTCAGCATCTCGCCTGGCTGAATCTGCTTCATCTCTGGCCAATTGAGCAGCAATTGCCTCTCTTTCCGCTGTTTCAGCAGCTTCAATTGCGATCTGTTCATTGGCAATAGCAAGTTGCATATTATTTTCTGCAGCCCTTTGTTGAATAACCCCATAAATGAAGAATGCAATTGCTATGATGGCGGCAATTCCGAGTATTACTGCTACTACCCGAGCTCTCCTAAGCAGCCGCTTCTGCAGCATTTCCTGGTTCTTCTGCTCTGCTTCATAGGTAATCCTACTGGTGTCCAGGAAAACAATGGCCCTTTCGAAAGCCTCGTTATATCGCTTGGCCCATAGCCTGTTGGGCTTTTGTTTCTTTTGCCAGTTTAATGCAAGTTGAAGATCCGGAGGTCTCCACAGCCCGGTCCTTCCAATCTGGTACATCTCAGCAGCCTCGGAAAGCCTCAGGTACATTTGGGCTGACTCGTGCTCTTCATCTACCCAGTTTTTCAGCCTCACCCAAATCCTCATTAGACTTTCGTGAGAGATTTCGATAACTGAATCCTGATCCAGGGCAAGATTTGCAGAAGGCATCAGGAATGATCTTCCAGGCTTCCTGAATTCTTCAATGACTTCCATCACCTCCTCATTACTCGCCCCCGCGAGTTGAGCAATATTTCCAAGTCTTACCGGAATCCTAATGCCTGAACCATCCTGACCTTTGCGAGTCAGCGCCTTAAACATGACTTCCGCTATTTCTTTTTGTCGGGCATCGAGGTCACCAAATATCTCATCAGCATGTTGTGAAAGCGCACCACCGATTTGTCCTACGGCATTGTAGTGTCGTATATCAATGGCCTCCTTTTCATCCCGGTTTTCTTTCCAGTAATCCCAGGTTCTCATTAAAGCATGCTGTAGCAACGGAAGTTGATCCTGGTTATCCCCAACCTCATCGAGTAACCTCTTGACCAATCTTGGGGATATGGCGCCCCCTCCTACAGCGACGGGGCCTTCTATCGCAATGCGTTTCTGATCCCTTTTCATCCTCGGGACCAGGTAGTTACTTTTATTTATCCTTGCTGTAAGCCCGTGAAATGCTGAGCACTCCCCCATAAAGTCCGATCTCATAGTCAAGGCTACATAAATCGGTACTTCTGATTCCTGGATTGCGTTAAGGAGAAGCTGTACGAAAGCCATGGATTCTTCCACCGCATCTTCGGAACCTGATTCCGAGCGGAATCTGAACAGTTCCTCAAACTGGTCGATCAGAACCAGGTAATTTTCATTGCCATTTCCCCTGAATTGTTTTATCGCCCTCACCAGTCCATCACTGCCACTCTTCAATACCGCGGAAACAATGGTTTGCTTAAGCTGGAATTCAGCGGAATACTCATCTTTTATATTTCGAGTTCCTTTTAGAATAGATCCCGCGAGATTGGCTATGGGACTATTACCCGGACGTGCGTTTATTACCTTCCAATTAGCCCCTACATTAGTCATGAAGCCACCCAGAAGAACCGGAATAACACCACAATACATCAGGGAGGATTTACCAGACCCGGAATATCCTAAAATTGTAATAAAACGCTCTTCAGAAAGTTTATACAGAATTTCATCGACATGCTTCTCCCGGCCGAAAAAGAGGTGACATTCCTCGATTTCGAAGGGTCTTAAACCGGGAAAAGGGTTCATTAGGTTGCCCCCAATAGGTATGGGGGCATCATGATGATCTTCCGGTTCACCCTTTAGCTGGTAGTCATATTCAAGCATGACAATGGGTTGGCAGTTTAAAAAATACCTCTTTCATCTCAATAAGAATGAGGCCAATTAGCTCTAAAAATATGTAAAATATATCCTAATTAAAATAAAACCCACAATTTTAGACAGCCTCTACTACATGGTTAGCGAGTGTTACATGACCCGCCAGGTAATCGTAGAAACTATCTTTATAAAATTTTAATAACACGGTTTCACCTTCAGCCCTAAGATAACTCTGTTGTAGTCTGACCCTGCTGCTGAAGACTTCACCGATAAATTCTCCTTCATTGATCTCACGGGTATTTTCCTTTTCATGTACTACTACCTTTCCTTTATATACCAGGAAGAAGTTATAATTGCTGTGTTCATTGACCAAGATAACACCACCATCGGATAGAATTACCGTCTCTGACATGTCTGCGAGCTCAGATAAGATCAGTCCATGAATATCTGAGAACATACTTACACTTTTCATGAAGCGTATCTTGCTGAATTTCATCAGGTGCTCATTATTATCCATAATCAGATGATCCAACTTTGCCTTTACGTCATGATGTAACCTCTGCGAGTGCTCTTTGTATAGTTCCGGATCTATTTCGTTTAATGCCCAGGCAGAGATCTCCCTTATTAGGGGATCGGGATTGAATAAATTAGCGATCAGATCCATCTCATAGGGAGAATACTTCATCAAGCCGATCTGATAAATCACACAGGATTTTGTCCAATGGTTTGTCTGATTGAATTCCCTGTTCATCAGATGCCTTAGGACCTCCATTTTTGCAAGACGGCTTCTCGGGTAGAATATCTCGAGCTTCTTGAATTTATCAGATTCTGAAATATCGTCGATTATTGGAATAATTCTCTGTTTCAGGTCATCAGAGAGGAAAACATCCAGCAGCTCAATAGCAAAACTAACTCCTTCATTGGTTCCACTTTCAATATTATCCTTCACCAATTGAATCGAAGTAGGATCATAAAGCATTCCCAAAAGCATATAAATATGCTCAACATCATGCTCGTTTTCCTCCTTAAGGGCTTGAATGATTTCACCCCCAAAATGTTCCTTCGAGACCTCCCCTATCGCGGCAAGATTCCAGGATATATCTTCAATGTCGCTCTCAATTGCATATTTAATATTAGTAATCTGAGACAATCCCGCTTTGAAATTTGAATTTCCAAGGGCAATCAAAACCTGGGAAGCAACTATTTTGTCTGGATAATCGACTTTGTTCCAAAGTAAAGTTCTGGCTTTGTTGCCACCAATTTTCCCCATTACCTCAACAATTTTCATCATCACCGTAGTTGACTGACCCGACATATAGAATGCAGAATCAAGGGTATCCAGCGCTTTTACTCCCACCACAACAAGTGTCTCCATTGCCTGGTTACTATACCTTGGCAATTTGAGGTTACGGATCACTGCCAAAAGCACTTCATGATTGAATTTTTGTTGTGCAGCTTTGAGGGCAGTGATTCGGACATTGAAATTGGTGTCATTCAACAATTCAATCAGAATGCTATTGTTTTCCTGGTTTGAGCTATTTATCACCAGTTCTGCCGCATAGAGGCGATCGTCAGCATTTCCCGACCTGCTGAGTTTTAAGATACGACTGGAGGTAATATCTCCTGTCTGGAACATATCTTCCACATCATTCTTTGAAAGGATGATCCGGCCCTTATGCTCATTAGCTTTGGGATCATAACTCACAATATATTTTTCAGATACCGATAATCCCTTGATCTCATTAATCCTCAATTGTGCATAATCCCTGACATCGTTGGAGTTATGATCCATAATCTGGTTTACATTTTTAGTCACCAGTTGGGGATCAATTTTTTCCAGGAGTTTGAATGAAAATATTACTTTGTGAGAATCCTCATTCTTTATAGTGCCTTCGAGGCTATCTATCAATAGGTTTCTTGGGGTCTTTACATTCTCTTTTTCACCCTGATCTTCAAGTTTCAATCGTATTTTATTCCGGTATTCAGAATACATTCTACCTATGACAATAATATAACCGATAATGATGAAAATCAGCAGGTAGGAGAAGTGAATGATTTTAAAGAAAGGAAGGAATGACAGGATCATGATTACCAACCCGCCAATGAATCTTGAGAACTCATTAATAATCCCTTCAACTTTTGTTTGTATATTAAATCTCAGCCGGTTATCGAGTGGCATAAAATACAACTTGAAGGTGGGGTTTTCCAGGGCATCTCGTAGAGACTTGCTGAAGAGGCGACTCAAAGCTATGGCCATAAAAAAGAATATGAAATTTCCCTGTTCCGGTAGAAAACCATAAACGTTTCCTGCGAAAATTGAGATTAGAGTAAATACGGCCAATACGATTGGTAGAATCATAAGGGCAATCTTTATTCCGTATTCCCCCAATATCCGGTCATTGATGAAAGTCTGCATGAAGAACATGAAAAGCAGAATAAATGCTTCAAAAAAGGAGATGAAATTCCGCAGTTCATCTTCGTTGGGATACTGCATACTGACGGCATCCTGAAAAGAGTATTGCACAAAGATGAAGGCAACCATCGAAAACATAAGGAATATTGAGAGTATCCTTACATAGTAGTCCTTCATCATTCTTCCCAACCTGGTCTGTTTTCTAACTTCACGGGAAGTTTCTTCATCCCTCGCGTGTTTTAATTTAAACCGGATCAGCAAGGTGATCAGAAAAACCATTGAAACAAGCAGGCTGATGCTGCTCATTAAAAACAGGTTTTCTGTTTCTCCAATCAGGTTTTGAAGGACTGGAATAGCGAAAAAGGTCAGTAAAGCGGCCAACAGCTGTCCACTGTCGATCCAGCCAATAATTCTTTTTGACTGTCTCAAATCAAATAAACGCCCGAATATGCCCCAATAACTGAGTAAAACCACTGCGGTTATCGGACCTATCATTGCAAACATCAGGAAGACCACTAAGTCCTGCTGAAACCCCTCAAAATAATTAAATGAATAATAGAGTGCAGTAACAAATGCAACAACAACAACTGAATTCAGGACTACAAGTTTGGAATACCTTATCCGCCCCTGTGCTGCCGAAAATAGAGCAGTAGTAAGAATACCTAATAGCCCGGATGCCAGGAATGCTTCCTCCAGGTATTCAGGGAGCCGGTTGAGGAACAGGGTTTCCGCTCCGACTTGATAGGTAGCTAAAAAACTACCAATAAAAAAGCCCGTACCTAGGAGTAATGATACCTGTTTTTCTTCATCCGGCTGAACCTTAAGGGCTCTCCAAAGCGCTTTCAGCATATTAAAAAATAAAAACAGTTCCCTGCTAAGATACTAAAAAATTGAAAATGAGCGCGGTCTAGTTTGAAGTGCTATCAGTTGCAGTCTTAACGGGGGTCGGATTCAAATATCGCGCATTCAGTGAGTCTAATACTTCCCGGGTGATATCGAGTCCTTCCCCAGCATAGAGTACATCGCTGGAGGTATCGAATTTTACGACCATCTCAATACCCTTTCTTTCGCTGTATTCTTTGAGAAAGCCTGTAAGCTTTGTATAAAGCTCGCGAGATATCTTTGACTCTAATTCAAGTAATTCCTGCTGAACACTCTGCTGAAACAATCTGAGATTTTGTTCTTTCTTCGTCAGATTTTCTTCAATGGCCCTGGCCTGTCCGATGGTGAGATTAGCATAATTGGTTTGGTAGTCATTCAACTCTTTTTGCAAACCTTCTGCTCTATTTCTGTAATCTGTCTGAATTTGATCAGATCTTTTACGAAGCTTTGCATTTTCATCAAGGACATACTGATAATTGGCAAGCAAGGTATCCGAAAGTATGTAGGCAATTTTGTAGTTGCCTGTTTCTGTTGCCATTTCTTCTTTACCATCGTGTTCCCCGCTGTCCCCATCGTTGAAATGAAGGATAAAAAGGACAACTATAGCCGCTGCCAAAACTATATTTAAAATAATCGAAAGATTTTTCACGGTCTGTATCGTTGATTGAACCGCAAATATAAGGATCACTCCATATCCTCCTTGTCCTTATACTTTATTTTATAATAAAATTCGGCTTCCCCTGTATAATCAATGTTTGGAGTTTCTTCTACTTCATCGTTGAGGTCCTGAACGGTAGGAACATAGGTTTTCCTGAAAAGTAAAGCACTAAATACCCCGGCCAGAGCACCCATTCCATGAGCTTCCCATGAAACAGATGAATCAGTCGGAAGTAATCCGCTGAACATTGATCCACCATAGAGTAAAAGGATCACAAAAGAAATTGCCAATTGTCGCCTGTCATTTCTAATAAAGCCGGAGGTCAAAAGGAAAAACATCATTCCGTATACAATTCCACTGGCTCCAATATGATAAGCATCCCTTGCAATCAGCCAAACAGCCAGCCCTGAAACCAGGTATATGATTCCAATGACAAGGTGTGCTACCTGCCTATAGAAATATATGACACCAATTCCGAGAATTGCCAGCGGGAATGTATTGGAAATGAGATGATAAAAATCCCCGTGAATAAGTGGTCCGGTAAAAATCCCGAGGCTTCCTTCAGCCGTCCTTGGTAGAATGCCCAATTCTCCAAAATCTTCCTTTAAATAATATTCAGTTATTCTTATGCCCCACAGTAACAACAAGAACAGGAAGGTATAGAGAACACTATCCCTAAACCTTTTACCGTCATCTACTCTACTTTCATTCAAACCACTTTGCATACTTCGGGTAATTAACTGCTGTCCGGTCAATCATATTTCTCAGTTCAGAATCCACATCCTTAATACGCCGGGCCGGAACACCTGCGTATAAGGACCCCTCCTCCACCTTGGTACCCTGAAGAATTACCGCACCTGCCGCAATAACAGAGTATTTACCGATCAGTGCATTGTCCATGATGATTGCACCCATTCCCACCAAAACATCATCTTCAAGAGTACAACCGTGCACTATAGCATTATGCCCAATGGACACCCTGCTACCTATTATAGTGTTTGCCTTCTTGTACGTGCAATGAATTACCGCTCCGTCCTGAATATTGGTATCGTTTCCGATTTCAATAGAATGAACATCTCCCCTTATTACTGCATTGAACCATACCGTGCAGCGGTCCCCCATAGTCACGTCACCGACCACAGTGGCATTCTCTGCGAGGAAACAATCATTTCCCCATCGAGGTTCCTTTCCCCTGACTGATGTAATAAAGGCCATAAACTTTCAATCTAATGAATGAGAGGCAAATGAGCAACCTGACATTTTGTCATAATTACTCTATTGTATACCTTTGCGATCTATTCAAGTGAAATGGAGAAACTGATACAGGATTTAGAAATAATATCAACGGATAAGCAGGATAATTGTGAAGTCCGGGTTTCCAGGGAAGAGGCGGTAGCAAAAGACAAGAAGCTTTATATAGAAAGCTACGGTTGCCAGATGAATTTTTCAGATTCTGAGATTGTTTCTTCTATCCTGGCAAAAGAGGGGTATTCGACTACTTCAAATGCTGAGCTGGCAGATGTGATCTTTTTGAACACCTGCAGTATCCGCGAAAAAGCTGAACTAACTGTTAGAAATCGTTTGGGACAGCTCAATGCGATTAAAAAGACAAATCCAGGGATGGTAATCGGAGTTCTTGGTTGCATGGCCGAGCGGTTGAAAACTCAATTGCTTGAGGAAGAAAAGATTGTTGATCTCGTTGCTGGTCCGGATGCGTACAGGGACCTTCCAAACCTTGTTCAACAAGTGGAAGGCGGTACGCGGGCGGTAAATACGTTGTTGAGCAGGGAAGAAACCTATGGTGATATAAGTCCGGTGCGACTGAATTCTAATGGTGTGACTGCTTTTATCAGTATAATGAGAGGCTGTGACAATGTTTGTTCATTCTGCGTAGTACCCTTCACCAGGGGACGGGAGCGCAGCCGAGATCCGGAATCCATTGTCAGGGAAGCCACGCAACTGTACGAAAACGGATTCAGGGAAGTAACTCTTCTGGGACAAAACGTGGATTCCTACAAGTGGTCAAAAGTCGAGAACAATAAAGCGAAATTGAACAAAATTAAGGATGCCGAAGTAGTCAATTTTGCCAACCTTCTTGAAATGGTGGCCAAGGTTCACCCGAATCTCCGTGTCAGGTTTTCTACGTCACACCCGAAAGATATTACCGACCAGGTACTTCATACAATTAAAAACTACGACAATATTTGTAATTACATTCACCTCCCTGTACAGAGCGGTAACAGTCGTATACTGGATATGATGAACAGGACCTATGACAGGGAATGGTATCTCGACAGGGTAAAGGCCATCCGCGAAATTATTGGTGATGATTGTGGCATTTCATCCGATATGATTGCAGGATTCTGTTCTGAAACTGAAGAGGAACACCGCGACACATTGACCCTGATGGATCTCGTGCAGTATGATTTCTCCTATATGTTTTATTACTCCGAAAGACCCGGTACTATGGCTGAAAGGAGGTTTGAGGATGATATACCTCTTGAAATTAAAAAGAAGAGGTTGAATGAAATAATCGAAAAACAAAGGCAGCATAGCCTGGAGAGAAACAAGCTTGACTTGGGTAAAGTGCAGAAGATATTGATTGAAGGGACTTCCAAACGATCAGATGACCACCTGCAGGGCCGAAATAGCGCCAACAAAGTGGTGATAATCCCAAAGGGCAATCTGGAAAAAGGTATGTACGTGAATGTGAGGATTGAGGACTGCACAGCCGCCACGTTAATGGGTAGAGAGGTTGAATTATGAGCCAGGATCGCGAAATATTAGCCATCAAACAACGCTTTGGGATTATTGGTAATTCCAACTTGTTAAACCACGCAATAAAGGTAGCAGTACAGGTTGCACCTACGGACATGACCGTCTTAATCACCGGGGAGAGTGGAAGTGGAAAAGAATCATTTTCGAAAATTATTCACAGTCTCAGTGCCCGAAAACACGGACAATTTATTGCGGTTAATTGTGGAGCGATCCCGGAAGGAACCATTGATTCAGAGTTATTCGGTCATGAAAAAGGATCTTTCACGGGCGCTCATGATTCCAGGCGTGGCTATTTTGAGGTCACAAACGGAGGCACCATTTTCCTCGATGAGATCGGGGAAATGCCATTAGGTACACAAGCCCGGCTTCTAAGAGTTCTGGAAAATGGTGAATTTCTTCGCGTTGGAAGTTCGAAGGTTCAAAAGACCGATGTTCGTGTGGTCGCTGCTACCAATGTGGATCTTCACAAAAAAGTAGATGAGGGAAAGTTCCGGGAAGACCTCTACTACAGACTTAATACCGTTCCGATTTTTGTGCCTCCCCTCAGAGAAAGAGGGACAGATATCGAATTGCTATTTAGGAAATTCGCCTCTGATTTTGCCGAGAAGTACAGGACTAAACCCGTAGTTCTTACGGACGATGCAAAAATCCTTTTAATGAAATATCGGTTCCCGGGAAATATCCGACAGCTAAAAAATCTCGTCGACCAGATTTCGGTCTTGTCATCGGAAGAGAAGGAAATCGGTGCCGAAAAGCTATCGCAATATTTACCAGCTGAAGGTTCCAATCTTCCCGCTCTATATCACAATCCTGATCGAGATTCAGAAACCATTTCTGAAAGGGATATCCTTTATAAGGTACTTTTTGAAATGAAGCGGGATGTGTATGAGTTGAAGAAGCTGGTACTTGGAATACTTGAGAATGGAAACCAGTCAGGGCAATTGCTTGAAGAGCATAAGGAATTGTTCACCGGGATGGAAGATCCCGTGAAAGAAAAGACTATTGAAGAAGCTCCGACCGTGGATATGGAAGCAACACCACCTGTCACTGAATTGAAGATTGAATCTGCCCCCAGGGATGAAGAGGATGTAGAAGATATTATACACGAAACGGAAGATGACGACCTCTCACTGGAGAAGAAGGAAAAAGAACTGATAATCAAGGCATTGCGAAGGCACAATAACAAAAGAAAGCATGCCGCTAAAGACCTCGGTATTTCGGAACGAACTTTGTACCGGAAAATAAAATACTACGAACTTGAGGATTAATTTTCTTTCAATAATTGTCGCACTGGTCGCAATGACATCCTGTAAGGTCCAATATTCATTTACAGGAATTAATGTCAACGCCGAAACCATGTCTATTAATACCTTTTTCTACGAAGCAGACAATGGACCTGCTGACCTGGCGGCAACCTTTACTGACCAGATACGCGATTATTTTCAACAGAATACTAATATTCAATTGGTAGACGATGGGGGTGAACTATTGTTTGAAGGATCTGTTAGTGATTATCGATTATCCCCCGTAGCACAGACAGCAGGACAGAATCTGAATGGATTCAACACAACTGCCCAAACAAGATTAACAATCACAGTATCGGTTACTTTTACAAACCTGAATGAACCCAGTGCCGACTTTACTCGTAATTTTTCTTTCTTCAGCGACTTTGATGCGGATCAGGCGATTCAGGATGTTGAAGAGGAATTGGTGAATGAGATCTATGAGAATATTATACTTAACATATTCAATGCCTCGGTTGCCAATTGGTAAAAATGTGGCTAGTTTTAAAGTTCCCTCTGTTATTTAAAAGTGAACAAGAAGAAATTCCACCAACTGCTCTCAAAGGGCACCACTCTGACAGATTCCGAGCTTAAGCAGCTGGAGGAACTTCAAAAATCCTACCCGTTTTCTCAGGTAATCCATGCGGTGATAGCTAAATCACACTTACGAAGAAAGTCTAACAATGCTAATGCAAAATTGGGGACCGCAGCAATGTATTCCACCAATCGCAAGGTACTGAAGAGCTTCATCGACCAAAAGGAGGTGGAAAGCGCCAAGCCTGTCACACGCACCAAAGTAAAGGTGGTTACTGAAAAATCATCAGGTATATCTGAAAAATCCGCTGAGCTTCAAACAAAAAAACCTGTTGTGGAAAAGGGGAAAGAAGGTTCTCCGAAAGTCACAAAACCAATAAAGTCCAAAACCAAAGATGAGGTCAAAGCCGAAGCACCGACCAAAGTAAAAGAAGAAGCCAAAGCGAAAGATCCTGCTAAACCTAAAGAGCCTCCAAAGAAAAAAGCTGAATCCCCGGCTTCTACAGAAAAGAAACAGGCTTCGCCTAAAAAAGAATTAACTCCCCCAAAGAAACCGCGTGCAGTGGCAGAATCCTCATCTGCCAGCAAGGGGATAGGTGAAAAAGTACAAAAAAGGACTCCTCAAGTCCCGGCAAAGACCGATGAAATGGACAAGGTCAGGGATGAAGTAATGCTGAACCTTAAAGAGTTGAAGAAACATATCTCCGACTTCGAAGAGGGAATGAAAGGACCTACTGAAAAGAAGAAAAAAAAAGTCCAAAAAGGAAAAGCTAAATCCGTAGCAACCAAAGGCAAAAAGTCCTCGCCTGCTAAAAAGAAAGTCAAGAAACCTGTTGATAACCAATTCATTGAGGAGATTAACTCTCTTGAAGAAAAGGAAGTTGGAGAAAAGCAGAAAAACCAGAATAAGTTGATTGAAGATTTCGTTCAAAGAGAACCGGAAAAGGTTAAGGACAATGAAAATCTGACAGACGAACAGGTTGCAGACCTCGCGAAGGAAAGTGTAAATTTCAATAAGGATCTTGTCTCTGAGAACCTCGCGATTATTTTTTCTAAACAGGGCAAAACAGATAAAGCAATAGAGATTTACAAAAAATTAATTTGGAAATATCCTCAAAAAAAGGCGTACTTTGCGACCCAAATTAAAGACCTAGAGAAAAAAAGGGATGGAAGCGGTAATAGTTAGTATCATACTTTTTGTGGCAGTCTTATTGATCCTGGTCATACTAGCCCAGAATTCGAAAGGTGGAGGACTCAGCAGTCAATTCGGGGGTTCAGGAGCCAGCAATATGATCGGTGTCAAAAAAACAACCGACCTTCTTGAGAAACTGACATGGGGCCTTGCCATTGCAATGCTGGTACTCACTTTAGGATTGAATGTGATCGACAATCCGGAGACTTCGGACGAATTTGGGGACAGGTTTGAGGAAGAGCCTCCAGCCTTGAATATCGATCCGGCACTTATTCCTGAAGAAAGTGGTGATCCTTCGAGTGAAGGTGACCTCCTTCAGGGACTTGAAGGAGCCGGTGATTCTCTCAATTAATCAATAATAACCGGTATTAGTTTTTTACGTGCTACTGGAAGAAGTGTAGCTTGTAAGGGATATTGATGTTCACTTACAAGAAGGTAGGTGGCGGGAACCGAAAAATCAGATATCAGTTTTATCATTCTTCTTTTTAGAGATTCAAATGTTTCACAAACTGACCTTGAAAGGATAGTCAGGAAATCGAATCTTATAATAGGTTGTTTGGAGGAGTCCAGAAGGCCGGACTTAAATCTGTAAACAGGAATCTCAGATTGATTCCCATTAGAGATCATCAGATAACCATCTAACTTGTAAATTGCTTCAAGTCCTACTGTTTCAAGCGAAGAGTTTGCATCGACAAATTCCTCAATCTCCTCCCCTTCTTTTTCCAAATCACAAAGTATCGGAAGTGCATATTCTATAATCCTCCCCAGTTCGTCGAGGTAAGCGGATGTCTTAATTGATTTTTTCCTGATTAGCTCAAGCTTGGAGGTATCAATCCCGATAAGGTCAGATTTCATTCTGTTAAATAAATCTCTTTCGAGATCAATCAGGTTTTGAATTTCACTTTTCCTATCAGAGACTTCGCCCTTTAACGGGTAAATATTCAACTGCCTGTAAAAGGTTCTCGCAATCTGTAGAAAGGCTTTCAATTCATATTTTCTCAACTCAAAATCGATTGGATCTTTGAGATACCAGTTTTCTTCCAAATGCTCCATACACTATAATACGTAATAATCCGTACTTGTAACAAGCCTAATTCCTGCCACTTCTGCAAAATTGTCTGAAAACAATGCAAATATGTCAGAACCCACTTCCAATTTGTCAGGTTTAACACATTGGCATATTTAATGATCAATGGAGGTTGTTGATTTAATAACAACCTAAAAATACATATAAACCAATGTCAAAAATTAATATTACACCTCTTGCTGACAGGGTTCTGGTTGAAGCCGCAGCAGCTGAAGAAACAACTGCTTCAGGAATCATTATACCTGATACTGCCAAGGAAAAGCCCCAGAAAGGAACTGTTGTTGCAGTTGGAAATGGGAAGAAAGACGAGCCTTTAACTGTGAAGGCCGGTGATACTGTACTCTACGGTAAATATGCTGGTACTGAGATCAGTTTTGAAGGTCATGACTACCTGATCATGCGTGAGTCTGACATTTTTGCAATTCTTTAATTATCAATCAATTAATCAGTAACTAATTAAACCAAAATAAAATGGCTAAAGACATATTATTTGATACCGAAGCGAGAGATGGCCTCAAGAGAGGTGTTGATCAACTCGCCAACGCGGTTAAAGTAACCCTCGGTCCCAAAGGACGAAATGTAATCCTGGACAAGAAGTTCGGGGCTCCTACAGTAACTAAAGACGGCGTCTCCGTAGCAAAAGAGATTGAGCTCAAGGATCCACTTGAGAATATGGGGGCGCAATTGCTCAAGGAAGTAGCTTCAAAAACTGCTGATGATGCAGGAGATGGTACTACCACGGCAACTGTTCTCGCACAGTCTATATTTTCACACGGAATTAAAAACGTTGCTGCTGGTGCCAATCCTATGGACCTCAAGAGAGGAATTGACAAGGCAGTTACTGCAATCGTTGCAGACTTGCACAAGCAGAGCAAGGAAATCAAAGATTCAAATGAAATCTCACAAGTAGCTTCCATTTCTGCCAACAACGACAATGAGATCGGTACCATGATAGCTGAAGCCATGGAAAAAGTTGGCCGCGATGGAGTTATCACCGTAGAAGAAGCTCGGGGAACTGAAACGGAAGTGAAGACGGTCGAAGGTATGCAGTTCGATAGAGGCTACCTCTCTCCTTACTTCGTGACCAATACGGATAAGATGGAGGCCGAGCTGGAAAATCCCTACATCCTGATCTTTGATAAGAAGATCTCTGTGATGAAAGAACTGCTCCCCATCCTTGAGGCGGTTTCTCAGACTGGAAAACCTCTCCTTATTATTGCAGAGGATGTTGATGGTGAAGCACTTGCCACTCTCGTTGTAAACAAAATCAGGGGTGCGCTGAAAGTTGCTGCGGTAAAAGCTCCAGGTTTTGGAGACAGGCGTAAAGCCATGCTTGAAGATATCGCTATTCTCACCGGAGCGCAGGTAATTTCTGAAGAGCGTGGATACAAGTTGGAAAACGCTACGATCGAATACCTTGGAACTGCTGAGAAAATCAATATAGACAAGGATAACACTACTATTGTAAATGGTGCAGGTAATTCGGATGATATCGCGGCTAGAGTAAACCAGATCAAAGCCCAGATTGAAACTACCAGTTCCGACTACGATAAGGAAAAACTCCAGGAGCGTCTGGCCAAATTGAGTGGTGGTGTTGCCATCCTTTATATCGGCGCAGCTACCGAGGTGGAAATGAAGGAGAAGAAGGATCGAGTTGATGATGCGCTCCACGCCACAAGGGCTGCAGTGCAGGAAGGTGTAGTCGCCGGTGGTGGTGTAGCCTTTATCAGGGCTATTGCAGCACTTGAAAAAGTGAAGGTAGACAATCCCGATCAGAAAACAGGTGTGAATATCGTACGATTGGCACTTGAGTCTCCTCTCAGAACTATCGTTGAAAACTCAGGCGAAGAAGGTTCAGTGATTGTTCAGAAAATCAAGGAGAGTAAGGGTGATTTCGGTTACAATGCTCGTGATAACAAGTATGAAAAGATGTTTGAAGCGGGGGTAATTGATCCTACAAAGGTTTCACGACTGGCTCTTGAAAATGCAGCTTCCATAGCCGGACTGTTGCTCACTACTGAAGCAGTAGTAGCCGACGAACCAGAAGAAGAGGCTCCTGCAATGCCTCCAGGTGGTGGCGGAATGCCAGGCATGATGTAATTGAGAAATCAATTCACCTAATATATAAATCACGTTTTATAGGGTCTCACCTCACAAGGTGAGACCTTTTTTTTATTACCTTTGGATATCGATAAAACGTATTCTATGAAATTCAAATCGTTTAAAGAGTACATTCTTTTTCTATATGTACATCTAGCCTACGCAGATGGGGAAGTACATGATTCCGAGCGTGAACTTATTCTCAAGCGTATGAAATACCTTTTTCCGGGTGAGACTCAACCTGAACAGGTACTCGACAATATGATCCAGGCTTATATAAAGGAATCAGGACAAAGTCAGCAGATCATTGAAGCAGCCCATCAACAATTTAATAATGTAGAATTCTACAAAAAGTATAAGGTGTTCAAAGATCTGTTCGACATCATTCATGCCGACGGTGTTGTTGCAGAGACCGAACAGGAAGCCCTAAACAAGCTCAAGACCCTCATTGGAATTGAGATTGAGCATTAAGCTCAGTTTCTATTCCTCTTCGAGATTACTCTCGATAGCCGCTTCTTTTAAACTCATCCCTAAAGAGAATGCGAAAAAGATAAAGCCGGCTCCTACTGTGAAAGCCACAACCGATAAATAAAGGCTCGGCATCTGATCTACAGCATCTTCATTAAAATTGCCAGCGAATAATCCAGCAATTAGATTTCCAAGAGCTGCGCCAATAAACCAAATTCCCATCATCTGACCCGCGAACTTCTTGGGAGCGAGCTTTGTAGTCATGCTAAGGCCTACAGGACTAAGAGTCAATTCACCCGTTGTATGCAGAAGGTAGGTCATAACAAGCCACATGGCAGTTACCTTCACCTCCTCAGGCAACCCATCTACTACAATCTGGGAAGCAAAAACCATTACCAGGAATCCCATTCCAAGGCAAACCAATCCAAAACCAAATTTCAGTGGTGCGACGGGGTTTAAGTTTTTACTGGCGAGTTTAACCCATAGCCAACCAAAAAATGGTGAAAGTAATATTATAAACATTGGGTTGACTGACTGTAACCAACTTGCAGGCATTTCCCAACCCTCATTAATCTCACCTAACAGCCAATTAGATAAATAGGCTACGGTCAGAAATATCACTGCGAGAATAACTTTAATTGAGGTCAGTAAATCATCTCTCTTAAAAATCTTGGTATACCAGAGCCAACTTAGAAGGATAAAAACTATTACCCCTAGCATAATTGGAATCATACCAGGTATCCCCAGTGGCCCAAAGAATCTTAAAGTATGCCTTTCCGCAAACAAGTTTAGGGAGGAACCTGCTTGTTCAAAGCCCGACCAGAAAAGGGCTGCTCCAATAAACAACATAATAATGAGTCCCACTCGCTTTTTCTCAAAGCTGGTTAACCCACCCGCAGTCAGTACATAAAGAAAATATAAGGCAGCAATGGCTACAATAATATAACCCATAGCCTCAGCGATACCCCGAATATTATTCAAGTGTACAGCACCAAAATAATTCAGTAAGAAAATGAATACAGCAAGAACTGCTATAAGCAAAATGGCAACCAGTCCTGACTTACTGTCACCGGAAGCGTCTTTGGTTTCTTTGGCCTTTGGTTTTACCCCTATGTCCCCCAGGTATTTTTTCTCAGTAACCTTAAACATTATGAGACCCAAAAACATACCTACAGCTGCTGCTCCAAATCCGTAGTGCCAGTCAATATTTTCACCCAGGTAACCAACTACAAGCTGTCCGGTGAATGCACCAATATTGATACCCATGTAGAAAATACTAAATCCAGCATCCCTTCGTGCACCACCTTCCGGATAAAGGTCTCCAACTATGGTACTGATATTTGCCTTTAAAAGACCTGTTCCGACTGCCACGAGGGCCAGACCTCCATAAAATGTCCAAACCCCTGGAACAGCAAGTGTAATATGGCCCAACATAATTATTATACCGCCATACCATATCGCCCGCCTCTGACCAAATATATTATCAGCTAGCCATCCTCCTGGCAGAGTCAGGAGATAAACCGACGCTGTATAAAGTCCATAAATTGCACCAGCGTTGTCTTCATTAAATCCCAATCCAGCGTTTTGCTGACCTAAGCTCGCCACCATAAATAGCATTAATATGGCCCTCATTCCATAGTATGAAAACCGTTCCCACATTTCTGTAAAGAACAGCGTAAACAAGCCTGCGGGGTGACCAAAAAATGTCTTATTCATATCCGGGTGGTTAAATAGAAATTTTTAATCGCCCAATCTACTTTCTCTCCTTCATTTAAACAAATCGATATTCTCATTATACTATTCTCAGCATGTTTGGGTGCATCGAATGGTCATGAGGGGCTCATAGAGTCGGGCCGGAATGAGAACTATAGGATACAGGATACAGGATACAGGATACCGTGAAGATGACAGATGATAATTGGAGGATTGAGAAATAACAGATTATACTCTTTTCTCTATAGTCTATCATCTATTATATATCGCCTCTTCCCTCATTCCTACTGTTAGTTGTTAACTAATATCATCCAAGCATGATACCGGCGATGCTGCCGGTCATCATTGTGGCGAGAGAGGCAGCGAAGAGGGCGCGGAAGCCCATTCGAGAGAGGTCTGACTGGCGACTTGGAGCCATACTTCCTATTCCTCCTATTTGGATCGCGATACTACTGAAATTTGCAAATCCACAAAGGGAGTATGTCGAGATAAGGATGGATTTCTCGTTGAGTACACCCTGTTGTATCAGTTCTGATAGGCCCGTATACGCTATAAATTCATTGATAACGAGTTTTTGTCCTAGCAGTGAACCCACATATAGTGTTTGATTCCAGTCAATCCCCATCAACCATGCGAATATTCTAAAAACTTGGCCCAGAATATACTGTAGACTAAATCCATCATAGATTCCATTGGTAGAGGTCACAACCATGGCATTCAATCCCGTCCATTCTCCCAGCCCATCCACCAGGAACCAATTGATACAATAGATCACGGCAATAAATGCAAGGAGCATCGCCCCAATATTCAGCGCCAGTTTAAGTCCATCACCCGCGCCCCTTGCCAAAGCATCGATGAAATTGACTCCAATATTTTCCTTTTTGATCACCAGGTCAGTAGAAATGTCCTCGGGTTTTTGTTCCGGATAAAAAAGCTTTGATAGTACGATGGCCGCAGGCGCATTCATAAGTGAAGCACCCAGGAGATAGGATGCAAATTTGATTTGCTCCTCCTCCCCTGCCCCTCCGAGCATGGAAACATAAGCCCCGAGCACACTTCCTGCTATAGTAGCCATGCCACCGGTCATTAGGCAATGCAACTCGGATTTGGTCATCTTTCCTATGAACGGCTTTACTAAAAGAGGTGCCTCGGTCTGACCGAGGAAAACGTTTCCTGCAGCAGACAGGCTTTCTGCGCCTGAAAGGCGCATCGCCTTTGTCATAATCCAGGCAAAAGCCTTCACGATCTTTTGTAAAACGCCCAAATAATAAAGGGCTGCAGATATCGCAGAGAAAAATACCACAATTGGCAAGGCCTGGAAGGCAAACAGAAAGCCAAGGTTATGTTTAATATCGGAAAGAGCCAGACTGTTTCTCGCCAGGTCACCGAAAAGGAAAAACGCTCCTTCAAGGGCAAAACTCAGAAATTTCACAAAGGCATTGCTCACCGCACGGAAAGCCGAAGTAGCGATAGGAATCTTAAAAACGATAATTCCAATAATCAATTGGAAAACAACACCTGTGAGGACCAGACGCCAGTTAATTTTACGACGGTCAATGGAAAAAAGGTACCCAATAAAGATGATCGCACTAATACCTATCAGCCCACGGATTATGAACATAATAAGTTAATTGCGGCGGCCAAGCTCATCCCTGATCTTGGCTGCGCGTTCGTAGTCCTCGTTATCTATAGCTTCCTGGAGAATCTCCTTCAATCGATCCATTGATAGATCTTTGAGGTCAGTATCCTTTTTGGCTGATTCTGCCGGTACGGTAGCGGGTACGTCTTCACTTTCTGGAAATTCTTCACCTTCAGTAAGTACAATCCCGGCCTCATTCAAAATTCGTTCGTAAGTATAAATTTCTGCATCGAACCTAAGTGCAATAGCAATTGCATCTGAAGGCCTCGAATCAATCTCCTCTACTTTCTGCCCATCGGTACAAACAATTTTAGCAAAGAAAACGCCCTCCTTTAAATCAGAAATGACAATTTTCTCAACTGTATAGTTGAAAGTATGGGCGAAGCTTACAAAGAGATCATGAGTCATGGGCCGGTTGGGCTGAATTTTCTCAATCTCGATAGCGATAGCTTGTGCCTCAAACATTCCAATTATGATTGGAAGTCTCCTGTTACCGGAAGTTTCACCGAGGACCAACGCGAATGACCCCGACTGAGATTGACTGGATGACAGTCCTAATATTTCTAGCTTTATTTCTTCCAAAACTTAACCTGCCGCCTTTAAAGCATTGATTAGTTGAGGTACAACTTCAAAGGCATCACCTACGATTCCGTAGTCGGCTTCCTTAAAAAATGGAGCCTCGGGATCCTTATTTATGACTACAATATATTTAGATGAATTGACTCCTGCAAGGTGCTGGATAGCCCCACTTATGCCTATAGCTATATATAGTTGCGGGCTAACCTTAATTCCAGTTTGGCCTACATGTTCATGGTGTGGTCTCCAATCCATATCGGAAACTGGTTTGCTACAGGCCGTTGCAGCTCCCAATACCTGTGCCAGCTCTTCCACCATTCCCCAGTTTTCAGGACCTTTAAGCCCCCTGCCTGCCGAAACAACAATTTCTGCTTCCGGTAGCAAAATATCGCCTGCGGTAAGTTCCTGTCCAAGGTGTTCAAAAGACACACCCCCTTCAACGAGTGAGACGTTCTCTACCGATGCTTCAGATCCGTCTTCTTTGAGATCTACCGCATTTTTCTTGACTACAAGTACTTTTTTCTCTGAAGAAACCTCTACCGTTTCAAATGCCTTTCCTGTAAAGATGCCTCGTTTCAGCGCAAATCCCGAAGACGTATCTGGTAAATCACTAATGTTGGTGACGAGAGTCGAACCCATTTTTACAGACAACCTTGCAGCTACAGCACTTGTAGCAGGCGATGTTCCGAATATTATGGTGTTAGCTCCAAGCTGTTCAGCCGCTTTATTCAAACTGCTTGCCAGTTGATTGCTGTCCCCGTTATCATAGGTTGCATCATTATCAATCAATACTTTGGTGGCACCATTGGCACCCAGGCTTCCCAATTCATCCTGATTATGTCCTGAGCCTAATGCAATGGCAGTCACCTCGGAGTCAAGTGCCGCTCCATAAGAAACAGCTTCCCGAGAAGCCTTTTTCAGACTCCCTTTAGTACTTTCAACATATACCAATATTCCCATATCTCCTACTTTAGATAACCTTAGCTTCGTTTTTTAATAGTTGTACAAGTTGATCGACGTTCTCGGCATCGACCATTTTGACTCCTGTTTTAGGAGCCGGTAAGGAGTACTCCCGGGTGCTCAATCCATCTGAAACATCCGTTGCCGGAATGACTTCCAATGGTTTACTCTTTGCTGTCATAATACCGCGCATATTGGGAATTCTCCATTCAGCAATAGGCTCCTGACATCCTGCAATGAATGGAAGCGCAAGCTTCAATCGCTCTTTTCCTCCCTCGATTTCACGTGTTATTTCAGCCTCGGTACCGGTAACATCCAACAACATTACAGGTGATATAGCGGGAATTCCCATCAGTTCACCGACAAGGCTGTGAACAACACCCCCGTTGTAATCAATCGATTCCCTGCCCATTAGAATAAGGTCGAAAGAATTATCTTTTGCATAAGATGCAATCTGATTCGCAGTAAATAGTGAACTGCCCGGATCACTATCTATCCTTACCGCTCTGTCAGCACCTATTGCGAGGGCCTTCCGAATGGTAGGTTCCGTTTCTGCTGTTCCGACATTTAATACCACTACCTCATTAGCAGTACCAGCTTCCTTCAACTCCATTGCCCTTGCTAGCGCATAGTCATCGTATGGCCCTATGATATACTGAACCCCCGTTTTATCGAAGGCAGTATTGTTGTCAGTAAAGGCAATCCTGGAAGTAGTGTCAGGAACATGTGTTATACACACGAGTATTTTCATTTATCTTCTATTTTTACGTTGTTTTCACCACTTTTCCCAGCGTGAAGATAAGATGAAATGAATGACTAAAAAAGCAATAGAACCCATGAATTCAGAGCGGTTGAAGATATTATTGGAGCAGGTTGAAAAAGAGGGAAATGACCCTTTTCTACTGTATGGCATTGCAATGGAATATATGTCAGCAAACCAATACGAAACCAGTCTTGAATATCTCTTAAGGACGGTACAGGAATTCCCTGACTATGTCCCTTCCTATTACCAGCTTGGTGTTTGCCTGGACGAGATAGACCGGGTAGACGAAGCCATTCGTTTGATGAAAATAGGATTTAATCTTGCCAAAGCCGCTGGTGATGAGAAGGCAGCTCAGGAATTAGATCAGTATATTAAAAACCTGGAATTCGAATGATCAGAACGGTGCAGGTTCATCTTCATCATCCTCTGGCGGTGGGAGATCTTCTTCTGGTCCGCTATTCAATTTACTATCCAGCATGATCATATTGTCTGGAACATCTGTTTGGGTACCGAAACCTCCCCCGAATCCACTTCCTTGCATGCCAAGCGGTGCATCAGCAAATTTGGTAAACTTACCGATGAACTTCAGTGGAATATTTTCCAATGACCCGTTTCTGTGTTTGGCAATTATCATTTCTGCCAAACCCTGGGTGGGATTCCCGAATTCGTCCTCTGTTATCTTGTAATATTCAGGACGGTACAGGAACATCACGATGTCCGCATCCTGTTCTATTGAACCCGATTCCCTGAGGTCGGATAGTTGTGGTCGCTTATCTCCACCCCGTGTTTCCACTGCCCTACTCAACTGGGAAAGTGCTATAACCGGTACGACCAGTTCTTTAGCAATTCCCTTTAATGCCCTGGAAATCGAGGCGATCTCCTGCTCCCTGTTTCCACCGGTGCTGTCTCCACTCATAAGTTGCAGGTAATCAATTACAATTGCCTGAACATTGTGCTGACTGACCAATCTCCTGCACTTGGCACGAAGTTCAAGGATCGAAATAGCTGGAGTATCATCAATGAACAGGGGAGCATTGGTAAGCTTTTTAGTCTTTTCAACGAGTTGTACCCACTCGTGCTCCTGCAGTCTTCCTCTCCTGATCTTTTCACTTTCAAGCTCCGCCTCCGCAGAGATAAGACGATTTACCAGCTGCACAGAACTCATTTCAAGAGAAAATATAGCCACCGGTAAATTAAAATTAATCGCGGCGTTTCGGAGGGCAGAAACTACAAAAGCAGTTTTACCCATACCCGGACGTGCAGCAATAATTACGAGGTCAGACTTCTGCCATCCTGAAGTTACCCGATCGAGTTGTGTGAAACCGCTTGGTACACCTGTCAGGGCATCCTTGTGGTTTTTTCTCTCTTCCAACTGATGAATTGCCTGGACCATGAGTGACCTCATGTCGTCATAGTTTTTCTTAATGTTGGATTCAGTGATTTCAAAAAGAGACTGTTCTATCCGGTCGAGCAGGTTGAAGACGTCTGTAGTGTCTTCATAGGCGGAATGATGAATATCCGAGGCCACTTTGATCAATTCACGCTTGATGGCCATCTCAAGGATGAGCCTCGCGTGGTGTTCAACATTGGCAGCACTACTGACCTTTGAAGTAAGTTCAGCAATGTAATAGGCACCACCCACAAACTCGAGTTTGCCATTCTTTCGCAATTGGCTAACAACAGTCCGCATATCTACGGGTTCACTGTTGTTAAAAAGGTCGAGAATCGCCTCGAAAATTGCCTTGTGCGCGTCCGAATAGAAAGTCTCCGTGTTCAGGATGTCAATCACATTGGAAAGAGCATCCTTTTCCAGCATTAATGCCCCTAAAACTGCTTCTTCAATGTCCAGTGCCTGTGGTGGCACCTTTCCCAAACTCTCCGATATGTCCTTCGATATTTTCCTTAAAGAAGCCTTGCCGTACTCCATGTAATGGTTGCTGATTTAGAGGTTGCGGTTGTGAGATCAAACCTAAAAATAATTCCCTCAGTTACCAATCTGACACCGCACCCGTGGTTGTCAAAAAATTATCAACAAGTATTCATTAAAGATACATAAAATTCACTGCCTTTACCGGGTCATTCATCCTGTTTTTCACCAGCTTATCCACACATTCCGACCATTATTGTTGATAACTTTCCGCTTTGCCAACAAAATAGTTTCTCCTCAACATCTTTATCCACATGATATGGAACCTGGATAAAATCATATAATTAATCTTCCAGAATTACACTTTATTGTCATCACTGCATTCTTATTTTTGTCCCGTTGAAGAAGAGCACATTCCGATATCATTTTATCGCCATTGGTGGGAGCATCATGCACTCACTGGCCATATCCCTTAAAAATCAGGGACATGATGTAACTGGTTCCGACGATGCAATCTACGGGGTCTCACTTGAAAACCTGCGTAAGGCAGGTATAGCACCTGATCATGAAGGCTGGAACCCCAAACTAATCGATTCATCCATTGACTATGTAATCCTTGGAATGCATGCACGGAAGGATAATCCCGAATTGATACAGGCACAATCACTGAAGTTGAAAATTCTCTCATTTCCGGAACTTGTACACCGTCTCAGTGAAGAGAAAAAGAGAGTAGTTATTGCCGGGTCCCACGGCAAGACGAGTACCTGTGCCATGATCATACATGTCCTGGAAAAACTGGACATCGATTTTGACTACTTACTCGGTGCCCCTCCTGGTGAAGGCAAGGCCCTTGTCAGACTTTCTGATGCTCCTCTCATTATCATCGAGGGAGATGAATATCTTACCAGCGCTCTGGATCCCAGGCCGAAATTCATGCACTATTCCCCGGATATTACATTGATAAACGGAATTGAATGGGATCATGCTAATGTCTTTCCCAACCCCGAGGTTTATGAAATCCAGTTTTCACGATTTGTCGAAAGCCTTCCTGAGCACTCACACCTGTTTTATTATGAAGGAGACAATGCCCTATGTGATATGGAAGAGAAAGCGAATGCGGAATATGTAGATTCCTTTTCAGCTCTTCAGTATGAATATTCAAATGGGCAGGTTTTACTTCACTTCAATGGTGGAAAAATTCCACTGAAAATATTCGGGAAACACAATATGCAAAACCTGGCAGGGGCCTGGAAAGTACTTTCCCTCCTCGGAATAAAAGCTGAGGATTTTTCAGCCTCAATTGGAAGTTTTACGGGAGCAGGTAAAAGGTTGCAACTTATACACAAAGGGATCAATACGATTTACAGTGACTTTGCCCATAGTCCATCGAAAGTAAAAGCAACTGTTCATGCATTAGCCGAACTGAGTAAGGAAGGTTCTGATCTGACCGCAATCCTTGAAATTCATACATTCAGCAGCCTGAACAAGGAATTTCTGCCACAGTATAAGGGGACCATGGATCGAGCCCGAAATGCGATTGTTTATTATGATCCCGGAGTTGTCGCAGCCAAGCAATTACCCGCTATCTCACCTGAAGAGATACAGAAGTATTTTGGACGAAAACTAGATGTTTTTACCGATATTAAAGGTCTGAAAGAAATCCTTTTGAAAACTAAACGGTCAAACCATTTTTTTCTATTTATGAGCTCCGGCCACTTCGGCGGTCTTGAACTTCAAAAACTATCTTTAGAATTAGATAAAACATGAATTTAAACTTACGGAACCCGCTGATATTTTTTGATCTTGAAACCACCGGGACCAGTATAATACACGACAGGATTATTGAAATATCCATGCTTAAAGTGGACATTGACGGGGATACGGAAAGCGTGACTTACCTGGTCAATCCAACTATTCCAATTCCGGCAGAATCGAGTATGATTCATGGAATCTACGATAAGGATGTAGAGGATAAACCCCCTTTTGGACAGATTGCAAAGAGAGTTTATGACTTTCTTAAAGGCAGTGACCTGGCTGGATTCAATATTGTCAAATTTGATATCCCGGTACTGGTGGAAGAGTTTCTCCGAAACAATATTGACTTTGACATTTCCAAGAAAAAGATCGTGGACGCTCAGAAAATCTTTCACCTGATGGAAAAGCGAAATCTTTCGGCAGCATATGAGTTCTATTGTGGACAGGAATTGAAAAATGCACATTCGGCCGAGGCTGATACGGCAGCTACTTTTGAGGTATTAAAAGCCCAGGTTGAGAAATATAACAAACAGAATGTTACGGATCTGAGAGGTAACATCATCGGAAAGATTGCTAACGACATGACGGTCCTGAATGAGCTGACCAATTATAACCTCTTTGATGTAGCGGGGCGGATGGTACTAAATGATGATGGCTCAGTCATTTTCAATTTTGGGAAGTACAGGGGGCAACCCGTCCTGAAAGTCTTAAAGGATGAACCCCAGTACTACGACTGGATGATGAAAGGTGACTTTGCCCTGGATACCAAAAGAAAACTTACACAACTTAAAGTACAATCGGAGTTAGGTAGTAAATGAGTGAATTTGATCCCAGTGGAGTAGGAATCAAAGGCAACATTTTCGGACTCCCCTACTCGGTCGAAGATGCTGACCTGATCCTTATACCCGTACCCTGGGAAGTCACTGTTTCCTACAGGGCGGGCACAGCAGATGCGCCTGCCGCAATCCTGGAAGCATCGACCCAGGTGGACCTTTTCTTGCGAGGCTTACACGAACCATGGAATTTAAAAATATCCATGCTTCCTATTCCACGCGAAATTCAGAAAGAGAGTGATAAATTCAGGGCATTGGCTTCCTCATATATACAATCACTGGAGGAAGGAAGCGGGCAAAATATTGAGGACCCCCTCAAGGTTATTCCGCGGACCATCAATGAAAATTGTGAGAAGCTCAATATTTATCTGGAGAACACCTGTCGTAAATATATGTCTAAGGGGAAACTCATAGGTGTTATCGGGGGAGATCACAGCACTCCACTTGGATTCATCAGGGCTCTCGCCCGAAAATATGATTCCTTCGGAATTCTTCAAATTGATGCTCATGCAGATTTAAGAAAAGCGTATGAAAACTTTGCTTATTCACATGCCTCTATCATGTACAATGCCCTCTTGGAAAACGGAGTTGACCATCTGGTGCAAGTTGGGATTCGCGATTTTTGTGAGGAAGAAGTAAAAATCATTGAGAGCCAGCCGGAACGGATCAAGACCTTTTATGATGATTCTATCCATGAACGTCTTTTCAGAGGCGATACATGGCATGACATCTGTGAGGATATTATTGAGCAGTTACCCGACCTTGTATATATTTCATTTGATATTGATGGATTGAACCCTTCACTGTGTCCGAATACCGGAACCCCGGTTCCGGGGGGCTTATCCTGGGAACAGGCGACTTATCTCGTAAGGCTTCTGGTTAAGGAAGGCAAACAGATCATAGGGTTTGACCTCAATGAAGTAGCTCCCGGCGAAGACGAGTGGGATGCCAACGTAGCCGCACGGTTAACATATTTTATTTCCTGCTGGATGGGAGCCAGCAATGGGAAAATCCTATCTGCCAACTGATCAAGTCCCGGATAATCATTTTTCCCGTATATTCGACACTTTGGATTGATATTGAATGGATATAGGACAATTTTTTCAGGATCTTTTTGTTGGCTACAGTAATTTCATGTGGGGTACTCCCCTTGTGATTCTGTTATTAGGGGGTGGTATATTTTTCTTTTTTTATAGCGGTTTTGCCCAATTCAAGTATTTCGGCCATGCTATTAACGTACTGAGAGGGAAGTACGACAATCCTGATGATAAAGGGGAAATAAACCATTACCAGGCACTTTCCACTCACCTGGCAGCTACGGTAGGTATGGGAAATATTTCAGGGGTGGCCGTAGCTATTGTGATGGGAGGACCTGGTGCAATTTTCTGGATGTGGGTATCGGCGTTTTTCGGAATGGCCACTAAGTTTTTCACTTGCTCCCTGGCAATTCACTACCGTGGAAAGGATTCGCTTGGTCAACTACAAGGAGGACCTATGTACGTCATCCGAGAAGGATTGAATAAAAACTGGCATTGGCTGGCCACTCTTTTTTGCATAGTAGGAATGGTTGGTGTATTGCCCATTTTCCAGGCCAATCAACTCACCCAGATGTTCTATGATGTTGTGCTTGTCCCCAACGGATTGGGAGAGAGTATGATTGAAACATCATGGTTCAGTTTACGTACTTCTGACCTCATTACCGGTCTTATCCTTACTTCGATCGTTGCAGTGGTAGTTATTGGAGGGATCAAGAGGATTGGAGTTGTTGCCGGTAATTTGGTGCCATTCATGGTAATCCTATATTTTATTACAGTTATCCTTATTATTGGTCTCAATGCTTCTAAAGTTCCCGATATGTTCGGATTGATCTTTTCCGATGCATTCAGCGGGGATGCCGTGCTGGGAGGTGCCTTGGGCAGCCTGATTCTGATAGGGGCAAAAAGAGCTGCATTTAGTAACGAAGCCGGAATCGGAACAGCACCGATGGCCCATGGAGCTGCAAAAACAGATAATCCTATTCATGAAGGGCTTGTCGCCATGCTCGGTCCCGCAATTGACACATTGATCGTCTGTACACTCACGGCTCTTACAATTCTTGTAACTGGGGTCTGGGATGATGGAAATGCGGAAGGGGTCTCGGTGACCATTGATGCCTTCAATTCAGCTATTCCCTATGGTAGTTATATACTGACCATCTGTGCAGCTACCTTTGCAATTACTTCCCTTTTCTCATTGTCTTATTACGGCGAAAAATGCTATGGATATCTCTTCGGGGCAAAGAATAAGGCTCAATACAGGATTTTATACGTGGGGAGTATTATTCTGGGATCAGTAGCATCACTGACAACAATTATCAGCTTGATTGACGGAATGTATGCTACCATGGCTATTCCAACCATGATATCCGCTATTTTGCTTGCCCCCAAAGTGAAAGTTTTATCCCAAAAGTATTTTGGTAGTCTCCGTTCCGAATCGCGAAGAGTCAAGTAGCCCGTTTTTTTATTTCATCCTGTATTTATGTATATTACTTACTATCATAATGGTAAGAATATGCAATTTCATCCAAATGAGATCTATATCTACTGTGATCCCAGCACTAGTACAGGGAAGCAAACAATAGCTATGGCTAAATCGATCTCTAATAATGTAAACACACATGATTGGAATAAGGTCAAGTTAACAGCAACCCTTTGGAAAGAAGTGGTTAACATGTTGTCACTCAGGCCCAAAGACCTATTGAATAAGGCCAATAAAGATTACCAGCAGCGAGTGAGTGGGAATACTTTTACTATGAACGGCTGGTTGGATGTCCTGGCTAAGAATCCCCATATGCTTAAAGCACCCATAGCTATTTTCCAGGGTCGGGCCATTCAATGCATTAAACCAACTGATATCCTAAAGCTCGACACCAGCAAACCTGAAAAAAAGGTTTTGCCTCACCTGAGGTAGCTATCCTATATGGACTTTGACTCCCAGGGACTCCTGGAAGAAATGATGTATTTCAAATGTCTGTTCAACACCTAACTTCTGCCCAGTTTGCGATGCCAGGTAAAGGATTATAGCGACTATTCCCAAGCCCGGGAGTAACCAGATGGCCCATGGGTTATAGTTCAGCGTTATTTGTGATAACCCAAGTACCAGCGCAAATAATCCCAGAATAGCCGTAGCACCAAAACCAAGGGTAAATATAGCCCAGACCGTTGGGTTTGGACCATATAGACCTCTTATGAGCGTCTTGTCGTCCTCTTTTTCAATATGCAGGGTAAGTTGCGGAGACCAGAAATGACGCTGCCTCGAGGGAATTTTCAGGGTTATGAAGCCAGGAACAATTACGCCAATACAGGGACTGCCTTCTTCATTTAGCTTGTTGTGGATGGTTTGTTGAACCTCAGCAATGGAGAGATCCGTGGTAATCCTGAACCTCGGACGTATTCTTGCGCTCGTCATAATTATCTTTCAATTACTAAAATCTCAAAAAGGAGAGTAAAATTCAAAGGATTCCTTTCGGCTTGATCCTTATATTTGTGGCAAAACGACTTAGATGGAAAGAATAGCAGTAATTGGAGCAGGAACAATGGGGAATGGGATCGCACATGTCCTGGCTCAACATGGTAAGGAAGTATCATTAATTGATGTATCGGAAGATGTTCTTCAGAAAGCTCTGAGCACAATTGGAAAAAACCTTGACCGGCAGGTAGCAAAAGAAAAAATAAGCGCTAAGGATAGAGATGATACACTTAACAGGATATCAACTTTTACCTCGATTCATGAAGGAGTTCAAGACACGGAGCTTGTCATTGAAGCGGCCACTGAAAAAAAAGAACTTAAGCTGAGTATCTTCCGTGAGCTTGATAATGCTACTCCTTCCAAGGTTATTCTCGCCACCAATACCTCTTCTATTTCCATTACTGAGATAGGTGCTGTGACCTCAAGACCCGATAAGGTCATAGGAATGCATTTTATGAACCCGGTTCCCATTATGAAGCTCGTTGAGATCATAAGAGGATATAATACCAGCGATTCAACAACAAAAACCATTGTTGAACTTTCAAAGGGGCTTTCTAAGGTGCCTGTCGAAGCCAATGATTATCCGGGATTTGTTGCGAACAGAATACTCATGCCCATGATCAACGAGGCTATCTATTCACTTTACGAAGGAGTTGCCGGGGTTGAGGAAATTGACACGGTGATGAAATTAGGAATGGCGCATCCCATGGGGCCGCTTCAGCTGGCAGATTTCATTGGTCTGGATGTCTGCTTGTCAATTTTGAACGTCCTGTATGATGGTTTCAAGAACCCCAAATATGCGCCCTGTCCATTATTAGTTAATATGGTTGCTGCCGGGCACCTGGGTGCAAAATCCGGTGGTGGTTTTTACGACTGGTCAGATCCGAAAAACCTGAAGGTAAGAGCTTAGTCGCCCATTCCCCTGATTACCACATTACCTGTCCCATTGGGATCGCAGGGATAAATAAATTCTCGCTTACTCTTCTTAGGGTTATTAATGACCTTATAGAATTTATCCAGGTACCTGCGGGCCCAGTTTTTATAGGATCCGGTCAAGTATTTATTTGATGTATACAGGTTATAAATCTCCGTCTTCCTGGAGTTGAATTCTTCAAAAACTGGCTCAAATATGGTCATTGCTCCTTGGCAATATCCCCGATATCTTCGCTCCTGTACTGCCAGTAATTCTAGTGCAGGGGCGGGTTTGGCATAGGGTGTATAAACCAATCCGGCATGGTCAAAATCATAAGGAACGGGAATGGGGTTCATCGTACTGTCCTTCGCCATGAGTTTGATATTGTGGCGGTACTGTACCGACCAGTCTGTATTACCTATGAAATATTGAAAAACTGCCATCCGGTGAAATGATTTGACATCAGTCTTTTGTGGCAGAACTCCCAGGGATTTGTTTACTTCCATGGCATTTCTTTCAGCCATACCCTCCTCGCTTTCCAGGATTACTCCATATTGTGGCTTGCTTTCCTTCTCGCTTTCCTCGTCAATGAAAGTAAGCTCGACCAGTCGCGACTTGAAACTTTGATCTGTAAAAAGGTTATAGACTTCGTAAACCATATGTTCCCTAACGACGTATTTATCGCCCTGGCAAGGTGTAACTAATTTCATCTGGTCCTGTCCCTTAAAGATCGAAGTCTGTGTTTTTTCATCACTTTTTTTGAAATTCAGTAATATGGGAGGATAAACACAATTTGCTTTTTGCCTTCTGAAATTTCCCCTCGTCCTGGCTTTAAGATCCACAGTAAGCGTTTGCATACCCACTGTGTAATATTCAATAGAAAGATCGTGGTAGCTGGCATCTTCCCCCCTGTCGGACATCAATGCTTCAATGTTTCCTTTGATCTTTAGCTTCAGCAATTCCTTGCTGTCAAACAGACCCTCCTGTGCCTGTACTGTGGAGGAGAACAGGAGGAGTGATATGCTGAGATTAAATGCAGTTCTAATTATTCGCCTCTTCATAGTATTTCATTGCCTCGGGAATTGCCTTTTCGAGATCTGAGATCCTGGTTTCATGTGAAGGGTGTGTCGACAGCCATTCCGGGGGCTGTTCTCCACCTGACAAAGATTTCATCCTTTCCCAGAATTTTGGGGCTTCAGAAGGATCGTACCCTGCCATGGCCATAAATATCAATCCAATTTTATCCGCTTCTGATTCATGCTGCCTGGAAAATTTCAACATTCCCACCTGGGTCCCAATACCTATTGATCTCATAAAAATCTGCCTGGTTAAAGTTGGATTTTCTCCCATGGCTGCTCCAATTGTGCTAAGACCCATCTCGGCTACCAGGGCCTGACTCATCCTCTCTCGTCCGTGATTGGCTATTGCATGAGCAACCTCATGACCCATTACAACGGCAATTCCCTGCTCATCCTGACATATGGGCATAATTCCGGTATAAAAAGCTACCTTCCCGCCCGGCATACACCAGGCATTGACAACCTCCTGGTCGATCAAGTTAAATTCCCAATTAAATCCCACCAACTGGTCTGATATATTATTCTGCTCCATGTATTCCTCCACGGCATCCTTGATCCTCAAACCAACTTTTCTTACGAGGGCGGTTTGCACGGTATTCTTACTTAAGGGTCCTGTACTTAAGACCTCCTGATATTGCGACTCCGCCAGCGGTATAATTTCCTCGTTGGATACTAAATTAAGTTGTCGGCGCCCTGTAACCGGAACCGTTGCACATTCCGCTAAAAACAAAATGCAGGCAATTAATAGTAATGATCTCATAATTTGAACGATGTTAAAGGTCAAATATAGCAGTAATTTACCACGCAAATAAAGAGTGCTTTGAACATTTAACCAACACCACTAATATTGCTCT
>JAHEKQ010000090.1 GCA_024638265.1 Flammeovirgaceae bacterium | reverse complement strand
AGCAAAACGGTGTTCATGATAAGGTACCAGGCCGGTAGTACGTGCCCCTCCGGCACCCTCTGATAGAAAATTCAGTTGAATAATTTCAGCCTGTTTGCCTTTGCCCACGGTGTTATAAAGGTTTTCCAGTTGACTTCCCGCATGGCACCCAGCCCAGATAGCACCTTTAAACTTCCTATTCCAGAAATACAGATTTTTATGGGTTTCGAAATTCGGTTCAGCATGGGGCATAATGAAAATATCGTCACATACTCCTAGCTCATCGGGCATTTTCCAGTTAACAGAGCTGTACCCCCCATGCGCCTCCCCTGGTATACCAGCCGCCCTGAAATAAGACAAAGCTATACTCCCATTCTGTTTATCCAGGGTCCATTTTGGAGCCACCGAAAGTTCTGTGAATACCGGCAGTTCTTTATCTTCCGTTAAATAATGCCCAATTACACCTCGCTCTTCCCAGTGCCCTATCTTAGCCTTTACAGCTTCAGTAATATATGAGACAGGAATTACAAAAGATCCCGACCTGAAATCTTCTCCTTCCAGCCTGAAATCTATACCGTCTTTACTTTTATCAGGATTGATGATCCATTTAATCTCAACTGAAAAATCAGCCAGTAATTCATATATCAAGCCATACGGCTTGAGCGCATTTGCATGAGTTTGAGGGGTAATTCCCTGATTGATAGCATAGGATCCTTTAGGAATGTTTTCAGTTTTGTATTGGGAATAGACAGTGAAGCCGAAAGTGAAATTAACGACGCACAACAGGATAAACATTCTCAGGTTTTGTAGGGCATAAACCTTCATATTACAGGCGTATTAAATGAAATTTTATATAAAACATATAATTTCTCAATCAAGTTAGTAATTATAAAAATAAGAGAAACGTAGAAGGGGTAAAAAGGCATGGTGCATACAAAGGATTTTCATCAAAATAATAGTATTTTTGCCGCTCCAATATTTGCAGGCATGAAGCATTATCAAAAAGAGATAAATAAGAGAAGAACCTTTGGTATCATTTCCCACCCCGATGCCGGTAAAACGACCTTAACAGAGAAGCTTTTGCTTTTTGGGGGAGCAATTCAGGAGGCTGGAGCAGTAAAATCTAATAAGATCAAGAAAGGTGCTACCAGTGACTTCATGGAAATTGAACGTCAAAGAGGTATCTCTGTAGCTACCTCTGTACTTGCTTTTGAATATCGAGACATCAAGATCAATATTCTTGATACTCCAGGCCATAAAGACTTTGCTGAAGATACTTTTCGAACCCTTACAGCCGTAGATAGTGTTATTGTTGTTATAGATGTTGCAAAAGGTGTTGAGGAACAAACTGAGAAGCTGGTGGAAGTTTGCAGAATGAGAAACATCCCCATGATTGTATTCATCAACAAACTGGACCGGGAAGGAAAAGATGCTTTTGAACTGCTTGATGAAATTGAACAAAAACTTAATCTTACCGTAACCCCGCTAAGTTTTCCTATTGGAATGGGTTATGATTTTAAGGGAATCTATAACATCTGGGAGAAGAATGTGAACCTGTTCACGGGCGATCCAAGAAAAGATATTGAGGAAACCGTAAAAATTAGTGATCTTAAATCTGACGAACTGGATGAGCTAATTGGAGATAATGCAGCCGATACTCTAAGAGATGAACTGGAACTTGCCCAGGGCGTATATCCTGAATTTGACAGAGATGCCTATTTAGAAGGCAGGTTACAGCCAGTTTTCTTTGGTTCGGCACTTAACAATTTTGGAGTTAGAGAATTACTGGACTGTTTCATAAAAATCGCACCACCTCCGAGGCCTAAAGAAAGCGATACGAGACTGGTAAAACCGGAAGAAAAGGATTTCACCGGCTTTGTCTTCAAGATCCATGCAAATATGGACCCTAAACACCGTGACCGCCTTGCTTTTATTAAGATCGTATCGGGAAAATTCGAGCGAAACAAGAATTATCTTCATGTACGAAACAATAAAAACATGAAGTTCTCCTCTCCCAATGCATTCTTTGCCGAAAAGAAAGAGATTGTAGATGTTTCTTACCCAGGGGATATTGTTGGGCTTCATGATACAGGAAACTTTAAAATTGGAGATACGCTTACAGAGGGAGAAACTCTTATGTACAAGGGTATCCCGAGTTTCTCACCAGAACATTTTAGATATATCAACAATGCCGACCCTATGAAATCTAAACAACTGGAAAAAGGAATAGACCAGTTAATGGATGAAGGTGTCGCGCAGTTATTTACACTGGACCTGAACGGCAGAAAGATCATTGGAACGGTGGGAGCACTTCAATTCGAAGTTATACAATATCGCTTAGAACACGAATATGGAGCAAAATGTACCTATGAGAACCTGAATGTACATAAAGCTACCTGGATTGAGGCCGAAGATGAAAAAAGCGAGGAGTTTAAAGACTTTAAGAGAGTAAAAGCTAAATACCTTGCAAAAGATAAATCGGGGCAAATGGTATTCCTGGCAGATTCTCAATTTTCATTGCAGATGACCCAGCAAAAATATCCGTCTATTAAATTCCATTTCACCTCTGAATTTTAAGTCACAACTGAATTACACTTCTCACGGCTTTTAGTATAACCAAATGGGGTAAGCATGAAATCGATTTTATGTCGAAATTTCACCTAGACCTTAGAAAGTCCATTTTAAATTTATAGATACCCCCACAAATTTTACTATTTTCGGGACAAAGTAATTTTATGTCCCAAATAGATCAGTTTATTGCCGACTTTGCATCTGCAGTCTGGGGGATTCCTTTAGTTGTCCTGTTAATTGGCGGCGGAATCTACCTCTTAATTTATTCTAGGTTTTTACCTTTCAGATACCTGGGACATTCGGTAGAAGTTCTGCGAGGTAAATACAATAATCCCGATGATCCGGGAGATATTAATCATTTCCAGGCACTGTCTACCGCCCTTTCTTCCACAGTGGGGATGGGCAATATTGCAGGCGTAGCCGTAGCGATCGCACTAGGTGGTCCAGGGGCGATATTCTGGCTCTGGGTTAGTGCTGTGGTAGGTATGGCAACTAAATTCTTCACCAATAGTCTGGCGGTGATGTATCGAGGTAGAGATACCGAAGGTAAGATACAGGGTGGTGTGATGTACTTTATCGAAGAAGGCCTGGGTAAAAAATGGAAGCCACTGGCTGTATTTTTTGCGGTGGCAGGACTAGTGGGCGCTTTACCGGTCTTTAATGTTAACCAGCTCACTCAGGCTATTAATTATATACTTCTGGAACCAAACAATATAGAAACAGGCTTTATGTCCAGCCTTGTGATTGGTATTTTTCTAACAATAGTTACCACTATTGTAATTGTTGGTGGATTAGACCGGATTAGTAAAACAGTTTCTAAATTAGTACCTGCGATGGTGGCACTTTACTTTGTCTCAGTGCTTTTGATACTTTTTGTGAACTATGATGTGGTACTGCAGTATTTTGGAATGATATTTACAGATGCTTTCGCGGCGAATAATTATAAAGGTGATCCTCTTATGGGCGGTGTCCTGGGCGGCCTTATTTTGTTAGGAATACGCAGAGGGGCCTTTTCTAACGAAGCCGGTATTGGTACTGCGACAATGGCTCATGGAGCCAGTAAAACCTCTGAGCCCATCCGGGAAGGGCTTATTGCCATGCTGGGTCCTGCAATTGATACATTGGTGGTTTGTACTCTCACCGCAATGGCGATATTGGTTACGGGAGTCTGGCAAACAGAAGATGTAAACGGAGTAAGTCTTACAGCGGCTGCCTTTGACCAGGCAATTCCTTATGTTGGGAATTATTTGTTATTACTGTGTATACTGGCGTTCAGTATCTCCTCACTATTTTCCTATTCATACTACGGAACCAAATGCCTTTCATATCTACTTGGCGCCAAGAACAAAAAGTATTATAACTATGTATATATACTTAGTATCATAGTTGGAGCCACTACATCATTAAGTTTTATCCTTAACCTGATTGATGGATTTTTCGCCCTTATGGCGATACCTACAATGATCTCAACGCTTATACTTGCTCCACGGGTGATGAAGGCTGCGAAGATCTATTTTAAAAAATATACTTAATAGCATAAAAAAGAGATTTCTCGCTTTACTCGAAGTGACGTGTACTACAGAGTCATTTTAAAAAAGCATGAGGAATCTCTTTTTATACTATTGCTTTAATACCACATGGTATTAAGAAAGCTGAGAGAATTAAGCCTGACCTGTTGGACCAAAATTTAATGGCAATGGAGCCTTATCATAATCTCTAATCTCTCCATGTGCCTGCTCGAACTTATTTATATTATCTCCCAGGGCTTTTAAAAGCCTCTTAGCATGTTGGGGAGTTAAAATAATTCGTGATTTCACCTTGCTTTTAGGTCTGCCCGGCATAATATTTACAAAATCAACGACAAATTCAGATACCGAATGATTGATAATTGCAAGATTGGAATAGGTTCCTTCCGCTACAGCTTCATCCAGTTCTATGTTGATCTTTCCTTTGGTGTTCTTATTTTTTTTGTCTTCGCTCATGATTAATACTTTATACTGTTAGATTTTTATTTTCTATTTATCGAGTTTGTAATATACGAAGTCAGAAACTATTGGGTCAATCCCCTGTTTCCGGAATTCAGTTGCGATCTGTCCGCGATGATAGGTGGCATGATTTATCACATGAAAAATAATATCCCTTACTGAATTTTCGAAATGTTCATCTTTGGAATTTTTAAATTTCACTATTCGGTCCAGTTCGTTGTTTTCAAGGATCTTTAATGTTTGCTCATAGATCTCATACTCAGCTGCCTCCATTTGATCCACCTGCAGGTTTTCCCATACATCCAGATCTACAGAATTACCCATTATTCTATTGTTCCAGATCTTCTGGGCATTTAGGGTGTGAGACAAAAGAGTCACTGCCCTTTTAGGAACTATAAAATGTAGATCTCCATCATTAAATTTCTTGATCACCTCCAGGTTATAATAATGTGTATAATCCAGTAATTCTTTAAAGTAATCCTTCATATCTCAAATATCGTTATAAATAAAAAAAGGCCCCGCGAAGCGGAGCCTTTTTTGTTATGATTAACAGGGATTAGTTATAATTAACTTCCTGTTTCTTCTCAAGCATCTCATCAAATTCTTCTTTAGAACCAACAATGATGCTATCGTATTTTCTCATACCTGTACCTGCAGGAATTCTGTGACCTACAATTACATTTTCCTTCAATCCTTCAAGTTGATCGATCTTACCGCTTACTGCAGCTTCGTTCAATACTTTGGTAGTTTCCTGGAAGGAAGCAGCCGAGATAAACGACTTGGTTTGAAGGGATGCTCTGGTAATACCCTGAAGCACTGGATTAGCCGTCGCCGTGATTACGTCTCTGGCTGTCGCAAGATTCTTATCTTCTCTTCTAAGAATAGAGTTCTCATCTCTTAGATCTCTTGGAGATATAATCTGTCCTGCTTTCAGTTTTTCAGAATCACCGGCATCTTCGATCACTTTCATCCCGAATAACTTGTTGTTCTCCTCGATGAAATCATCTTTATGAACAAGTTGGTTTTCTAGGAAAATAGTATCTCCCGGATCAACGATTCTTACCTTACGCATCATCTGTCTAACAACAACCTCAAAGTGCTTATCGTTAATCTTCACACCCTGTAGTCTATATACTTCCTGAACTTCGTTCACAAGGTACTGTTGTACAGCGTTAGGTCCTTTGATGTTAAGAATATCCTCCGGAGTTATAGAACCATCAGAAAGTGGCATTCCAGCTCTCACATAGTCATTTTCCTGAACAAGGATCTGGTTAGATAATTTAACCAGGTACTTCTTAACCTCTCCAAGCTTAGATTCTACTATGATCTCACGGTTACCTCTTTTGATCTTACCAAAAGAAACAACTCCATCAATCTCAGAAACCACAGCCGGGTTAGATGGGTTACGCGCTTCGAAAAGCTCAGTTACCCTTGGAAGACCTCCCGTAATATCCCCTGCCTTAGAAGATTTACGTGGAATTTTAACAAGAATCTTACCTACTCCAATCTTTTCTGCGTTGTCCACCATAAGGTGAGCACCAACAGGAAGGTTATAAGAACGAATTACTTCATCTTTTTTACCCAGGATATGAAGGGTTGGGATCAATTTCTTATTACGGGATTCAGAAATAACTTTTTCCTGGAATCCGGTTTGCTCATCGATCTCTACCTGATAAGTAACACCCTGCTCGATGTTTTCGTATTTGATCTTACCGGCGAATTCAGAAATGATCACACCGTTATAAGGATCCCAAGTACAAATTACATCACCTTTCTTCACAGCCTCACCATCATTGATGTTTATCTGAGAACCGTAAGGAATATTGTTGTTACTTAGTACAACACCAGTTTTCTTATCTTTTACTTTTAGTTCAGCCGTACGAGAGATCACGATGTCTGCAGTTCCGCCATCAGGGGCTTCACCTTTAACAACTTTAAGATCTTCGATCTCTGCAATACCATCAAACTTCGCTTCAAGTTTATTATCTTCAGAAATGTTACCAGCAATACCACCCACGTGGAACGTACGTAGTGTAAGCTGTGTACCAGGTTCCCCGATAGACTGTGCAGCAACAACACCTACAGCTTCACCTGTTTGAACGATCTTGTTGGTTGCAAGGTTTCTACCGTAACACTTGATACAGATACCTTTCTTCGCTTCACAGGTAAGTGGTGAACGTACTTCAACACTTTCTATTGGCGCAGCTTCGATCTTAGCAACGATCTCTTCAGTTATCTCTTCATTTGCAGTAACAAGTAACTCTTCAGTAGAAGGGTTAACTACATTGTTAAGGGAAATACGACCAAGGATCCTTTCTCCTAACGATTCTACAATTTCTTCATTTTTCTTAAGTGGTCTAACTTCTACTCCTCTTAATGTTCCACAGTCATCTTCATTTACGATCACATCCTGAGAAACATCAACAAGACGACGGGTTAGGTAACCAGCATCGGCCGTTTTAAGTGCGGTATCGGCAAGACCTTTACGAGCACCGTGAGTAGAGATAAAGTATTCAAGAATCGAAAGACCTTCCTTAAAGTTAGAAAGAATCGGGTTTTCGATAATTTCACCTCCACCAGAGTTAGATTTTTTCGGCTTGGCCATAAGACCACGCATACCAGTAAGCTGACGAATCTGTTCTTTCGATCCACGCGCACCAGAATCAAGCATCATATAAACCGAGTTGAATCCTTGCTTATCCTCACGAATTCGCTTCATAGCCAATTCCGTCAGACCTGCGTTAGTCGAAGTCCAGATATCAATTACCTGGTTGTAACGTTCGTTATTGGTAATAAGACCCATGTTATAGTTACCAATGATACCTTCAACCTGCTCATTAGCTTCATCGATCATGGTTTGCTTTTCTTCAGGGATGATAATATCACCTAAGCTGAATGAAAGTCCACCACGGAATGCGAATCCATAACCAAGTTCCTTAATTTGATCAAGGAATTCAGAAGTTTCTGGTACACTGGTAATTTTAAGAATCTTCCCAATGATCTCACGAAGGGATTTTTTAGTTAATACCTCATTGATATATCCTGCTTTTTCAGGTACTGCTTCGTTAAACAATACTCTACCAACAGTAGTTTCAATGATCTGGTAAACTAATTCTCCAGCTTCGTTATAATCTTTAGTTCTAATCTTGATACCTGCGTTAAGATCTACTCTCTTCTGGTTGTAAGCTATCACTAGCTCTTCTGCAGAATAGAAAGTAAGTCCTTCACCAGTTACAGGCTCTTCAGGAGTAGATCTCTTATGCTTGGTCATATAATAAAGACCAAGAACCATATCCTGAGATGGTACTGTAATTGGAGAACCGTTTGCAGGGTTCAGTATATTATGAGAAGCAAGCATTAAAAGCTGAGCTTCCAAAATAGCTTCTGGCCCAAGTGGTAAATGCACCGCCATCTGGTCACCATCAAAATCGGCGTTGAATGCAGTACATGCAAGCGGGTGAAGCTGAATTGCTTTTCCTTCAATAAGTTTAGGCTGGAAGGCCTGGATACCCAGACGGTGAAGCGTAGGAGCACGGTTCAATAACACCGGATGTCCTTTTAGTACGTTCTCCAGTATATCCCAAACTACAGGTTCTTTCTTATCGATAATCTTCTTGGCAGATTTTACCGTTTTTACAATACCTCTTTCAATCAGTTTTCTGATGATAAAAGGCTTGTAAAGTTCAGCCGCCATATTCTTTGGAAGACCACACTCGAACATCTTCAATTCTGGTCCTACAACGATTACCGAACGTGCAGAATAATCAACACGTTTACCAAGCAGGTTCTGACGGAAACGTCCCTGCTTACCTTTCAATGAATCTGAAAGTGATTTAAGCGGACGGTTAGAGTCAGTTTTTACTGCTGATGATTTTCTTGTATTATCGAATAATGAATCTACAGATTCCTGAAGCATACGTTTCTCGTTACGTAAGATTACTTCAGGAGCTTTGATCTCCATTAATCTTTTCAGACGGTTGTTACGAATAATTACACGACGGTAAAGATCGTTCAAATCTGAAGTTGCGAATCTACCACCATCAAGAGGCACAAGAGGTCTAAGTTCCGGCGGAATAACCGGTACTACCTTCATGATCATCCATTCTGGATTGTTTTCACGATTCTTGTTTGCATCACGAAGTGCTTCCACTACCTGAAGTCTCTTAAGAGCTTCAGTTTTACGTTGTTTAGAAGTTTCGTTATTTGCTTTATGCCTTAATTCGTAAGAAAGTTCATCAAGATCTATTCTTTTAAGAATTTCGATAAGACATTCAGCTCCCATTTTAGCGATAAACTTATTTGGGTCGCTGTCTTCTAAATATTGATTCTCCTGAGGAAGTTCATCCAATATGTTCAGATACTCTTCTTCAGTTAAGAAATCCATTTTCTTTAGGGCTTTCCCTTCTTCATCTACCGCGTTACCTGGCTGGATCACTACATACCTTTCGTAGTAGATGATCATGTCAAGTTTCTTGGAAGGAAGACCTAGCAAATAACCAATTTTGTTAGGTAAAGAACGGAAATACCAGATATGTGCTACAGGAACTACAAGGTTGATATGACCTACACGATCTCTACGCACCTTCTTTTCTGTAACTTCTACACCACATCGGTCACAAACGATCCCTTTGTATCGAATTCTTTTATATTTTCCGCAGGCACATTCATAATCCTTTACAGGACCAAAAATACGCTCACAGAACAATCCGTCACGCTCTGGTTTGTGCGTACGGTAATTGATCGTTTCCGGTTTAAGAACTTCACCACGAGATTCCGCGAGGATAGACTCTGGAGAAGCTAAACCTATAGAGATCTGGTTGAACCTCTGTACTGTATTTTTATCATTATTTCTAGCCATAATAAATGCTGCTAATTATTGTGAATATTCCGTTAGACCGGCTACGCCGTAGCGTAGCCAATTCAACAGAATGTTATTCTTCAAGTTTTATATCCAATCCTAGACCTTTCAATTCGTGCATAAGTACGTTGAAAGATTCTGGCAATCCAGGTTCTGGCATTGGCTCACCCTTAACGATCGCCTCATAGGTCTTAGCTCTACCGATCACGTCATCAGACTTCACAGTTAAGATCTCCCTAAGAGTACTGGATGCACCATAAGCTTCAAGAGCCCAAACCTCCATCTCACCAAATCTCTGTCCACCAAATTGTGCTTTACCACCAAGAGGCTGCTGAGTAATAAGTGAGTATGGTCCGATAGAACGTGCATGCATCTTATCATCGATCATGTGACCCAGTTTCAGCATGTAGATCACACCAACAGTTGCACGCTGGTCAAATCTCATTCCGGTTCCACCATCATAAAGATAAGTGTGACCGTATCTTGGAATTCCTGCTTTATCTGTAAGATCATTGATCTCATCTATAGTAGCACCGTCGAAAATTGGAGTAGCATATTTCTTTCCGTTTTTCTGACCAGCCCATCCAAGTACTGTTTCGTAGATCTGACCGATGTTCATACGCGATGGTACCCCTAGTGGGTTCAACACGATATCAACCGGAGTTCCGTCTTCAAGGAATGGCATATCTTCCTGGCGAACGATTCTTGCAACAATACCTTTGTTACCGTGACGTCCTGCCATCTTATCCCCTACCTTAAGCTTACGTTTCTTAGCGATGTAAACCTTAGCCAGTTTAAGAATCCCTGATGGAAGCTCATCTCCTACAGAAATGGTGAATTTCTCTCTTCTTAGGTTACCCTGAAGATCGTTTTCCTTGATTTTATAATTATGAATAAGATCTGCAACTAGCTCATTTAAATGATCGTCTGTTGTCCATGTACCACTAGTTAAGTGCGTATAATCATCAACAGAGTTCAACATTTTAAGCGTGTACTTCTTACCTTTTGGCATTACTTCTTCACCAAGATCATTCTGTACTCCCTGAGCAGTCTTACCACCTATAATGGCGAATAATTTCTCAACAAGTTCAGCCTTAAGATTGGCGAATTTAGCATCATACTTCTTCTCTAATGCTGCAACATCTTCTTTATCCTGAGCCCTCTTGCGCTTATCTTTAATCGCTCTTGCGAACAATTTCTTATTGATAACAACACCGCTTAATGAAGGAGAAGCTTTTAATGAAGCATCTTTCACATCACCGGCCTTATCACCAAAGATTGCACGTAGAAGTTTTTCTTCCGGAGTTGGATCACTTTCTCCTTTAGGAGTGATCTTACCAATAAGAATATCACCAGGCTTCACTTCAGCACCAACTCTAATCATTCCATGCTCGTCAAGGTCTTTAGTAGCCTCTTCAGATACGTTTGGAATATCATTAGTTAATTCTTCGTTACCCAGTTTTGTATCTCTAACTTCCAGAGAGTACTCATCTATATGGATAGAGGTGAAAATATCATCTCTTACCACTTTTTCTGAAATTACGATCGCATCCTCAAAGTTGTAACCTTTCCAAGGCATAAAGGCAACCTTCATGTTTCTACCTAATGCCAGTTCTCCAGCTTCTGTAGCATAACCTTGGCAAAGTACCTGACCTTTAGTAACTCTGTCCCCTACACTAACGATAGGTTTTAAGTTGATACAGGTTCCCTGGTTGGTTTTACGGAATTTGATAAGGTTGTAAG
>JAHEKQ010000166.1 GCA_024638265.1 Flammeovirgaceae bacterium | reverse complement strand
GATCGACCTTATGGAACGGTTGTTCTTTGATGCTTACCGTCTTGGTGAAATCTCTTCAGATATAACCTTAGCCGAACCTGTATTGCGTAATGCCCATCTGGTAAGTCTTGATGCCAGGGCCATAAAAGCCAGTGAAGTAGGAGGTTCATCCAATTATTCGCCTAATGGTTTTGACGGTCGGGAGATCTGTGCAATCGCACGTTACGCCGGAATCAGTGAAAATGTGGCTGTGTTCGGTATTTATGAAAGTGAAAACTCACCCTTGTCGTTCCAGCTGATCGCTCAGATTATCTGGTATTTTATGGAAGGATATAACTTCCGGATCAAGGAACGCCCTACGGGTTCCAGTAAAGATTTTACCAAGTTTATAGTCCCTACAGAAAACGAGGAACTGATATTCTACAAAAGTCTGCTCACCCAAAGGTGGTGGGTAGAAGTTCCTTCATTTGCTTCTTCGCATACTAAATCAAATTCACCTGCGTTATTACCTTGCACTGAGCAGGACTATTTGGACGCTTGCGACCAGATTATCCCTGAACGGTGGTTTAAGGCCTACAAGAAAGGTTTAAACTAAACGTGAATTTTTTTAAAAGGAAGGCTAGTAACGTACAATATTTTATTCAAAAAGTAGTTTTAGAGAATAATAATTGACATTACTGCTTAAAGTCTAAATCGAAATTTAACCTAAAGTATGAAGAAGCTATTGTTGTTATCTATAGCGTTTGTTTTTTTACTCTCAAGTTGCGGGTCTAAGACAAAAGGAGAACTAGTGGGCGTACAAGGAAAGAAATGGTACCCTGAAAAACCATATGGAATGGAACTCATACCAAGGGGTGCTTTCATCATGGGAAAAAGCGAGGAAGATATGGCGCAGGTTCTCAACGCCCCAACTAAAACTGTAACGGTAAGATCGTTCTATATGGATGATACCGAAATAACAAACAGTGAATATCGTCAGTTTGTGCAATGGGTCCGCGATTCTATCGTCAGGACCAAATTGGCAATTCTGGCAGATGAACTCGGAATGGGTCCTGAGGACGGAGGTATCGGAGAGTACGCTTTTAAGAGTGCTGATACCACCAGAATGTCGACTTATGAAAAGTATATGCTCGACAATTATTCCGGAATGGGAGAAACGGGCTACGAAGGATATCGTTTAAATACTGAGGAAGACCTGGTTTGGGATACATCAGATTATCCGGATGAGTACTATACGGAGATAATGGATTCATTGTACATTCCTGAAGAGGAGTCTTACAATGGACAACGTATTATTGACGTAACCAAATTAAAGTATAAATACACCTGGATGGATATCGAAGCGGCGGCCCGTTCCAGGGATTCACGCCGTAAAGAATTCCTGAGGACCGAAGAATTGGAAATTTATCCCGATACTACGGTATGGATCCGCGATTTTGAATATTCTTATAATGAACCCATGCACAATGATTATTTCTGGCATGATGCTTATAGTGACTATCCCGTTGTTGGGGTATCCTGGACTCAGGCCAAAGCCTTTTGTCATTGGAGAACTAAATTCAAGAATGATGATCAGAAGTCGCGTGGGAAACAATTTGTGAACCAGTTTCGTTTGCCTACGGAGGCCGAGTGGGAATACGCTGCCCGTGGTGGTATCGAAGGAGGTACCTATCCCTGGGGAGGTCCGTATGTAATAAGTGACACAGGCTGCTTTATGGCCAACTTTAAACCTCAGCGAGGGGATTACGCAGCGGATGCAGCCTTATATACCGTAGAAGCAAAATCATATGAGCCTAATGATTTTAACCTGTACAATATGGCAGGGAACGTTTCGGAGTGGACTAACAGTAGTTATTTCCCCGGTTCTTACGAATACGCTTCTACAATGAACCCCAACGCAGATTCAGGCGGTAATGCCAGAAAAGTAATCCGCGGAGGATCCTGGAAGGACGTAGCTTACTTCCTGCAGGTAAGTACAAGAGATTATGAATATCGTGATTCTGCCAGGAGTTACATCGGTTTCAGAACCGTACAGGACTATATGGGAGAAGAAGATTCAACACAATAACAGAGCACCAATAAAGATCAAACAAAAACCAAATACTTATTTATTAAACTTAAATTAAATCTTAGAATTATGGCACAGTCAAAATCAACAAAAAAACTATTTAACATGGCCTATGGCCTGGGAGCTTCGGTAGTAATTATCGGTGCCCTCTTTAAAATCCTTCACTGGGAATTCGGACCGTTAACCGGTGGACTTCTGCTCGCAGTAGGTCTGATAACAGAAGCCCTTATTTTCGCAATCAGTGCCTTTGAGCCTGTAGATGATGAATTCGATTGGTCTCTTGTATATCCTGAATTAGCTGGAGGTGAATCTAATGGAAATGCCAGTTCTGACGCTAAAGAAGCGGAAGGATTGCTTTCAAAAAAGTTAGATCAGCTTTTAAAAGAAGCTAATATTGATGCAGAATTAATGCATAGCCTTGGTGATAGTATCCGCAATTTTGAAGGTGCTGCCAAAGGAATTGCTCCTTCTGTAGACGCAATAGAAACCACTAAGAAATATTCAGATGAAATGGCCCAGGCTGCTTCACAGATGGAATCTTTAAACAGCTTGTACAAAGTACAGTTGGAAAGTGCCAGCAGACAGGCTTCAATTAACGAAGAAGTAGTTCAGAATGCAGGTGCTCTTAAAGATCAAATGGAATCGTTGGCCTCTAACCTTTCATCCTTAAATGGTGTGTATGGTGGTATGTTATCTGCCATGAGCAAGAACTAATTAGTCGCGAATCAATAACCCAAATCAAGTTACAAATCAAAACTAATTAGAAAAACATGGCATCAGGAAAAGCAA
>JAHEKQ010000089.1 GCA_024638265.1 Flammeovirgaceae bacterium | reverse complement strand
CTCAACCACTAACCACTCAACCACTCAACCACTAACCACTCAACCACTAACCACTCAACCACTAACCACTCAATCACCGCCTACTAGCTCTCCGCTGCTAGCTCAGCCCCAACCCAATCCTTCACCAAAATCTCAGCATACGAAGTATCCTCTTCTTCTCTCTTGATCTTAAATCCATTCTTCCTGAACATGTACAGCATGGTGGTATTGGCGTTGAGTACCCGGCCATAGACTTTCCTGATGTTTCTTTCGGAGGCGATCTCTTTAATTTTGTCCATAAACATATTGCCAAGACCTTGTCCCTGCCATTTATCGGCAATGACGACGGCGAATTCTGCGGTGTCATTGGATGAATCTGCCACCAGTCGAACAACCCCTGCCATTTTTTCTTTTTCCTTTTCTTCAACCAGAGCGATCAGGGCAATTTCCCGATCATAGTCGATCTGCGTGTAACGGGTGAGCAATTCGTGGCTAACCTGACCCACATAACCGAAAAAGCGGAAATACTGTGTTTGACGCGACATATTGCCGAACAGTTCCTTTTCAAGTTCCTCGTCTTCCGGCCTGATGGGTCGGATGACTGCCTCCTGCCCGTTATTGAGTTTCCATTTATATTTATACTGCCGGGGATAAGGTGAAATGATCAGGTGCTTATAATCGAAGCTTTTCTTTAGTTCCTGGTTCTCATCCAGGATTATTTTAGCATCCAACACCACCCCGCCTTCTTTGTCCACAGCAAAAGGGTTAATATCAATTTCCTTGATTTCGGGAAAGTCCATCACCAGGTAGGCAAACTTGTACAATATGAACTGTATGGTCTCAATGTCGACGCCAGCCATACCACGGTAGCCTTTAAGCAACTGGTAGATCTTGGTTTCTTCAATCATCCGCTTAGCAAGTGCCATGTTGAGAGGGGGTAAACCGATCGTCAGATCCTTAAATACCTCGACGGCCACTCCTCCCATACCAAAAACGATGACCGGACCGAAGATCGGATCCTTTCGTGATCCAATGATCAGTTCATATTTCTTGCTGATCATCTTCTCCACCAGGACCCCGGCGATCTCTACCTTACCCTTCACTTTCTTAGCACTTTCCAGGATACTCAGATATGAACCGCGAGCTTGTTGTTCGTTCCTGATATTGAGGATCACTCCTCCGATATCGGATTTATGGGTAATCTCCGGTGAGGCAATTTTCATCACTACGGGATATCCAAGTTTTTCTGCAATCGCTACCGCACCATCTTCGCTCTCAGCGATATCATTTTCAGTTACCGGTATCTCATAATTTTGCAGGATATCCTTTGCTTCATCCTCGGTAAGAACATATCGCTTAGCTTTCATCACCTGGTGAATGACCTTCCGCGCACTTTCCCTATCAGGCTTAAACTGGTTGGGAATGCTCGAAGGTGTTTCATAGAGGTCATTGATGTTTTGGGAATACTTGTACATCGAGATGAAAGTATTTACCGCATTTTCCGGTCCACGGAACACGGGAATATTTCCTTGTTCAAGAATTGTCCTTCCAACCTGTACATCATTTTCGCCCATCCAGGATGCGAGGATCGGCTTCTTGGTTTGTTTGGCCACCTCTACAACAGCTTTGGCCACTTCGTCGGGATGGGTCATTGATTGCGGAGTGAGAATTACCAGTACCCCATCAATATTGGGACCCTTGATACATGATTCCAGGGCCTGCTTGTAACGCTCGGCATCCGCATCCCCGAGTACATCAATGGGATTACCATGACTCCAATTGGCTGGCATTACTTCATTAAGTCTTGTAAGGGTTTCATCAGAAAGTTCTGCAAGGGCACCATTTTGTTTGATGAGGTGATCCGTGGCGAGAACGCCCGGTCCACCTGCATTGGTGACGATTGCCAGCCTGTTTCCGGTGGGTCGTGGTTGCATGGCCAAGGCCTGGGCGGCATTGAAAAGCTGTTCAATGGTGTCTACGGATATAATACCCGCTCTTTTAAAGGCTGCCTCGAAAGCTGCATCATCTCCTGCAAGGGTACCGGTGTGGGAGAGGGCCACTTTTGCCCCGGCGGAACTCTTACCCGCTTTGAGGACAATAATGGGCTTCGTACGCGCAAATGCCCGGGCCGCGCTCATGAATTTCCGGGTATTTGTGAGCGATTCCATATAAATGACAATGCTGTTCGTATGAGGATCTTGTCCGAAGTAGTCAATCAGGTCTGCAAATCCAACATCTGCCATGGAACCAATGGATACGAAATGGCTGAATCCAACATTCTGGTTAACAGACCAGTCAAGGATGGCGGTACAGAGGGCGCCACTCTGGGAGATGAAGGCGATTTTTCCTGGCAGTGCCATTTTGTTTGAAAAACTGGCATTCAGCTTAATGCCAGGCTTTATAAAACCAAGACAGTTGGGTCCGATGATCCTCATTCCGTACTTTTTGCCATACTCGAGGATGGTGTCCAACATGGCCTGTCCTTCTTCGCCGGCTTCCATGAATCCTGCTGAAATGATGACAATACCTTTCACCCCATATTCACCGCACTCCTTAACCAGTTCAGGTACGGTAGGGGCAGGGGTAGCAATAACGGCTAGGTCAATCTGGTCCCTCGTATCACTCAATTTCGCATAGCTACGAACGCCGTAGATGCTTTTATTTTTATAATTGATGGGGTAAATGATCCCGTCAAATCCTGATCCTACCAGGTTCTTGATCAACGCATGGCCCACACTTCCCTCTTTGTTGGAAGCTCCTATTACAGCTACAGTTTGTGGATTAAATATTTCTTTCATTATTAAATGTCCCAATAAGGTTTTAAATAGTTTATCAAGGTATCGAGCCTCATTTCGTATTCGTTCCACACTAGTATTTCCGAGTCGGAATGACGATCGCTCCCTTTAAATTTCTTTCCATTTATTCCGTCCAGAAATGCGTGAATGCACTCTGCTAAAACTTCGGTATTATACCCTCCTTCAAGAACTGCAAAATGATTATTAAAGTTTTTGCGAATGTGTTTTCCTAAGCTATGGAAAGCTGATGTAGACCATCTAAGATGGAGCAAAGGATCAGATTCGTGGGCATCAAATCCCGCCGAAATGGCCACTACATCCGGATTGAATTGCTTTAGAACGGGATTAAGGGTATTCAGTGAATCCTGCAGGATATCATCACCAGAGAATGGGGGTAATGGCATATTTATGGTATATCCTGTACCCCTGTCTTTTCCAATCTCATTGACCATCCCTTTTCCCGGGAAGGCAGGAGACTGATGCATTGAGAAGTACATTACCTTATCGCTGTCGTAAAAAATATCAGCGGTTCCGTCTCCGAAATGGCCGTCAAAATCAAAAATGAGAACTTTTTTATTTCGGGACAGCAGATTTTTTGTAGCAATGGCCACATTGTTGAAAAGACAGAATCCGCTTCCATAATTTGCATAGGCATGGTGACCCGGGGGTCGGCAGAGCACAAAGTCCCCTTGCTCAGCAGCCAGTATTGCTCCATTGGCGGCAGTGATCGCAGCTTTCATGCTCCCGGCGGAGACTATTGTTTCAGGATCCGGTGAGCGGCCTGATACAGCATACTCCTTGATTTTATCAATGTAGCTCCTCGGATGTACCAATTCCAGCACCTTTTCATTGAGAGGAATCTCTGTTGTCGGTAATCCCTGAAATGCCTCAAGCCGGTCAGCAGACTCGGGGTGCCAGTCCGTGTCGTGTTCCAGGAACAGGGGATGATAGATGAGTTTCATAACCAAGGACAAAAGTATTTCAATAAAGGAAGTCTGAAACTAATCTATGTCATGATTTTGGATGATTTAGGTTTAAGGGTTCAACGTTCAGCAGTTCAGCAGGGAGGTTCAAGGGTTCACAAGGCACAAGTTCACGAGGCGGCATATTTTAACTTTTAACTTCTGCCTTTTGACTTTTTACTTTCCTCTTCTGCCTTTGTATTTTCCCTTCACCAATAGATTAACACTCTTCACTTTTCACTCTTCACTTTCACTTCCCTTGCTCAATCTGTATATTCGTAGTTTGAATAACAAGCCAAATGAAAAGATCGATAGTTTTCATGCTCTCCCTGCCGATTATCCTGGGAGCGTGTAATTCAGAGGAACCATTAGAGGAAGGTTATGAAGGGTATACCCTGGTATGGAGTGATGAATTCAATTCCACACTAAGTGGTGACTGGGGTTTTGAGACCGGTGATGGTACGGATTATGGTTTGCCTCCAGGCTGGGGAAATGCGGAACTTCAACTTTATACCAATTCGTCAAACAATGCCAACATTCAACCTGATGGAGATGTATCCGCATTAGTGATTACGGCGAAGAAAGAAGCAGGGGATGATAATTACAGTTCAGCCAAGCTAACGACTGAAAGTATCCAGGGATTTCGGTTTGGAAGAATCGAGGCACGGATCAAGGTTCCCCAGGGAAAGGGAATGTGGCCAGCCTTTTGGCTACTGGGTGAAAATCGCGACCAGGTGGACTGGCCGGGATGTGGTGAAATCGATATCATGGAAGTGATTGGAAGCGATCCATTTACTGTTCACAGTACGGTCCATTATGCGACTTCGGAAAACAAGCTGAACAGCGATGGAGCACCATTAAACGTTACGTCTAACCTCGCGGAAGATTATCACATATACCGGGTCGACTGGACACCGGAGAATCTCACGTTTTTTATGGATGATACCATGGTCCATGAGGTGGCTGTTGAAGCAGACATGAAGGAATTCCTCCGGAGTTTTTACCTGATTTTTAATGTAGCGGTTGGAGGTAACTGGCCGGGAAGCCCGGATTTTACGACTTCTTTTCCACAGAAAATGTATGTGGACTGGGTGAGGTACTATACTAAGGATGGATTCGTTCCGGATGCTCCTCCTGAACTTAACATCGAAGAGGAGACTATTGGCTCAATTTCCACACTACTAGCGGAAGCCGCGTTCAATACAACCCTCGATCAGTTTGGAGAGATGACCCTTAAGTCCTTCGGTGATGGTGGAGAACCTGATTTCGAGGCCTCAGCCAGTGCCATTGAAGGAGATTCCAGCCTGTTACTCACTTACCCCGGAACCAGCTGGGGAGGAGCCTTTTTTGAACTTGATCCGACTGTCGACGCCAGCATCTATGCCAATGGAAATCTGAAATTTTCGGCAAAGATCGCCCCCGAAATTGCGGATATGGAGGTTAAGCTCGAATCGGTTGCAACGGCTGCCTCATTGTTTCTTGTCAATTACACGCCCGTTGATGTGGGAGATGGATTTATGGAATACACCATCCCGATGTCTGACTTCACCACCCTGGGATTGGATCTGACCGATCTGAAAATCCCCTTTGCCCTGTGGAACCCGGTAGATTCTAATGGCAACTGGATTGGGGGAGAGGTGTTTGTGGATAATATTTATTTCGAGGAATAAATTTTAGCTAACAACTAACAGCTAACAACTAACAATGGGGAGAAACAGGATGAGGCAAAATAGATAATAGAGTAAAGATGATAATTGTAGGGGTGGATAGATTTACACTTTACACTTTTCACACTTCACTTTTACTTAACTTTTAACTTCTGCCTTCTTCCTTTTTACTTTTGCCTTCTCCCTTTAAACTTCCCTCTTCCAGTATCCTCTTCCGGTATCCCCGGCCGCCCTTGGCGGCCGTCTACCAGCCTCCTCCACCACCGCCGCCACTTCCACCACCGGAGCTTCCGGAACCGGAAACACCTGAGCCTGAGGCTGAGCTGACTGAGGAAGAGAATGATCCCGATATGGTCGATGAAAAGGTCCCAAAATGAAAGTGGGCATGGTGACCGTGATACCAATGCGGGTTGTAGTCTGCCCCCAATATCTTATCGAATCGTGCAGACCATTTTTGATCGACACCCAGGGCAAAGGCATAGGGAAAGAGTTTCTCAAACAACTGCAGGTTTTCCTCGGGAGGATTCATCAGGTTCAGACGGTTCTTTTCGGCCGTCTCCATATAGAGTTTAAGTCCTTCAATTTCATCCATCAATCGTCTTCCTTTTACGGTAGGTGCCGGTATCAGGTAATAGAAAACAATATTAAGAGTCAGTAAGGCAACTGCCCCGAGGATATAGACTGAGGCCCCTGTGAAATCGGCATTTCCCTGGAAAACCGGTATGCTTCCAAAGACCAGAAATATCGCTCCGAAAATACCGCATAGAAACCGGAATGATCTATTGGGAGTAATGAAAGTGATAGAACCAAATACTAAAACCATAACTAGAACGGAGGTAGTGGCAATGGAAGTCCCATTCACTGCATAGATCATGGAAAAAATGAATGCAAGCATCGATACCAAAATCCCAATCATTAACCAACCATAATTCTGGACGAAATAAGGCTTTTTGTGATATTCGAGCAGGTACTCCTGGAGTTCGGTTTTTGCGCTCTCCACTGTAGGGTTTCCCTTTTTATCCAATTCAATAATATCCTCCCTCGAAAAGAGTTTTTCAAAAACTACCGATTCATCTTCTGTAATTGTGGTATCGGATTCCAACTTTGTCAGGGTATACTTTTTCTTGATTTTGGCAATCTGGAGCTTCCCTTTTATAGCAAGACTGATTATAGTCGATGTAAAATGTTCATCCCTGAATCCCAAACGAAAAACATAACCTAGGACAGAGGGAGGTAAGTTACTGGGAGGGTCCCATCGTGGAATGATGGCCTCCTTTTTTGGATCTACTCCAACTTTATACCAAATGAAAAGGAAATAAATTCCTACCAGCACAAGGCCTCCATAAAGTGTCCATAAGGCATATTTTCTGCCCCTGAAGATAAATTTCCGGTTTTGGGCTAATTCCTCAGGAGTAGGAGCGGTTATAATTCCTTTAGGCCATGCAAGTGAAACGGTAATCCCTTCCCTGGGCTCCAGGGGTTCTGTCAAGCTGAGGTCTACCGTGTAATCATTAATACGCGTGGATTCCACACTGCTCCCCGTGTCACCCATCGGTCCGCTATAGGAATTGATTTCAGTGATATTTACCTCTTCCGGAAGGATTACCCGAATACCGGCCTTTTCAATACTAAAATTCCAATAATGTCCAATGACGTTGAAGTAGAGCTCGTCATGATCATCAAAAAATCGGATTTGCTCCTTCATCCTGTAGCGGATCAGGTACGTATGATTATTGGCAGTCAGCTCAATATCAGGATCCCCGATCTTGATTAAATGCGACCATCTCTTATTACTGGCAGAATAGGGTTCAGAATTACCATTTCTTTTTACCTCGAGAACCCCTACGGGATAACGCCAATAGCCGATTGAATCCAACATTACATTGGGTATATCACGGGTAATACCATGTTCAATGTCACCCTCACGGGTTACATTTACCGTGATTTTTTCTTCCACCTCTACACTCCGGTCCGGCTTTACTTGCAAAGTGACCTCATAATTCTCAATAACGTCCTGCGCCTGGGATAAAACGGCGATCAGGGAGAATGTCAAAGTGATTATCAATTTCATGTATTGGGAAGAAGGGTTGGTTTCGAATAGGAAATATAAAAGAAGATAGGTGTTAAGGAAAGTTGACATTGAGGAAACATATAGATTCCTCACCTATTAGGCGAAGTTCTTGTCTACAGATTATTTCACGAAAAGACGCAAAGGCGCAAAGCCGTAAACTCATTTGCCCTTCTCCCTTTTCAACTAGATTTAAACTTTCCACTTTACACTCTGCATTTTTACTTAATTTTAACTTCTGCCTTCTGCCTTCTGCCTTTTTACTTCTCCAATAGATTTAAACTTTCCACTTTCCACTCTGCATTTTTACTTAACTTTTAACTTCTGCCTTCTGCCTTTTGACTTTTACCTTTCCCCTACCAGCCTCCGCCGCCACCTCCTCCGCCGCCTCCGCCGGAGAATCCGCCACCACCGCTTCCGGACGAGCTACTGCTCTGCGGGGAAGTTGAAGCGGTAGACAGGGAGGAGGCAAAGCTGCTTCCCAACGAAGCCGAGAATACCGCCATATGTGCCCGGTTGAAGTCGCCGTGGTACCACTCCGGACTGTAATCAATCCGGTCCAGCATTTTTTCAAACTTCCTGGACCATTTCTGTTCAACCCCCAATGCCAGGGCATAAGGAAATAGTTTTTCGAACAATTGAAGGTCTTCTTCCGGGGGATTCATAAGATCCAAACGTTCTTTCTCCGCGGTTTTCATATACATCTTCAATCCTTCAATCTCGTCCATAAGCCTTCTCCCTGCTACAGTCGGCGCGGGGAGCAGAAAGAAGAAGATATAATTGATAATTCCCAATCCCAGCAATCCGGGAATGAACGGTACCAGTACGTTTAGATCTAATGACAAATCAGAATAAATGACCAATATAGGAATCGCCATAAATCCTGCGAAAACAAACATAACGATCCGGATCACCCATTTTTTAGCCATGAATATGCCGATGAGGAATACTCCCTGCAGGGCCAGGATGACGAAAAAAACCGGTAATGTTGGATCATTGATCTGAGCCATACTGAGGATTAAAACAGCAAATGATAGCAGGATCCCCGGCACGATCCACCCGTAGTTGTTACTGAAATTACGTTTCTTGTGCTTCTTCTTGATGTCTTTCCTGTAAGCACTCAGTGCATTGCCGAATGTTCGATGATTGGCCTGGTCTACTTCAATGGATTTATAAGAACTACCGAATAGCTTTTCGAGTATGACCATTTCCTCGGTAGACAGTGGTTGGGCTTTTTCGTGCTTTATCCGCGTGAGGGTAAATTTCTTTTTCTCTTTTGAAATATCAATATGGCGCTTGATAGCGAGACTTATTATGGACGATGCGAATACTTCATTGTCATAGCCCATATTTTTTATATAACGAACCGGTCCTGCAGAAAGGTCTCCCGGCACCTCCCATCGGGGTATGATCGCCCCTTTTTTCGGGTCGACTCCCACTCTCCGCCAGATCAGGTAGTAGTAGAGGAAGATGATAATAATACCTCCATATAGGTAGTAGATAGTATAACGCCCCTCAGGTACCAATTCCACGCGGTCTTCTGCCATTTGCTCAGGGGTGGCCTCGGCAATTACACCCTTATTCCAGGTGACCGAAACAGATAATCCTTCCTTGCTGTCAAGGGGGGAGGTTAGCACAAAAGTGGCAGTGGTATTATTGACTCTTTGGGGTTCAACCTGTTTGGTGGATTCTCCATAGCCACCAGTGTATCCATTCAATTCAATGATTTCAGCACCCTGGGGAAGTTTGACCAGGACAGAACCTTCCCGGATGGGAAATTCCCAGTATTGCGCAATGGCGTTCCAGTAGAGTTCGTCAAAATCGACAAAAAACCGAACCTGACCACGCATGGTATAAACAATCGTATAGGTGTGATTCCTGTGTTCGAGCAATACGTCGGCCTCCCCAATGCGGATGTTAGTTTCGGTTTCTCCCCTTGAAACCGAATAGGGTTCCTCATTACCATCTCTCAGGACCTGCTCTACATCCAGGAAATAGCGGTATTTTTTACCATCATCATCAACCAAAACATCTTTAATGTCCCGGAAGAGCCCGCGACTGATATTAACCCCCTCTACCTTCACGGTAATCTCCTCGGTAACCCTGATACTCCGATCAGTCATTACCTCGATTTCCACATCGTAATTCTCAATAATTTCCTGGGCGGAAACGGACCAGACGGTGGTAAGTAAAATGACGGCTAGGAGTCGCTTCATGGGGTTTATGGTTAAGAGGATGAATATAGCAATTTTCGGTAAAGCCTGCCTTCGCTATATCCTTCACTTCGTTTCGGATATCAAAGAAGGCTTCGGCAGATAAACAGTAGAGCTGTAGAGCTGTAAAGCGGTAAAGCAGTATAGCGGTAGAGCAGATCTGTGTAACTCTGTGTTCACTGTGTACTCTGTGGTGAAACCCAGGATTCCGTTATTTTGTCTTGGGTATTTCTCTTTGAATATCTTCAATCTCGAAAAACTCAGCTCGGCCAAAGCCAAACATGCCGGCGACCATGTTGTTGGGGAAAGATTCGATTGCGATGTTGATGTTCCTCACGGTACCATTATAGTATCGCCTCGACAAGGCAATATCCTCCTCCACCTTGCTGAGTTCACGCTGAAGATCCAGGAAGTTCTGGTTAGCCTTGAGGTCGGGGTATGCTTCCACGGCAACCAGTAACTTATCGATGGAACGGTTAATGGCACTTTCAGCATTTCCCTGTTCAGAAACCGACGTCGCGGCAATGGCCTTCGTTCGGGATTCAGTGATTTCCCGGAATAATTCTTTCTCATGCTTGGCATATCCCTGCACGGTATCTACCAGTTTCGGGATCAGATCGTAGCGCTTTTTCAATTGCACATCAATCCCACTCCAGCCCTCAGAAACCATGTTTCTCAAGCGAATTAGCTTATTATACAGAACAATAAGGAAGATGAGGATGATTAGTAAAATTCCTCCAATAATATACAGTCCGGTCATAGAGCTTAATCTTGGGGAAGCTAATTTGGTGAATGTGGGGGAAGGATGCAAGAGGAAGGAGCAAGGCTAGACGAAAGAGAATAGATGATAGATAAAAATGATTTTGGACGTCCTGTCAGCCAAAGGCAGACAGGCTGATCGGCCTCTGGACGAAACCTCTGAACCTCTGAACCTCTGAACCTCTGAACCTCTGAACCACTCAACCAGTCAACCACTCAACCCATTGTTAGCTGTTAGTTATTAACTTACAATAGTGAAACATTCCAAAACCCTGACCATGCTGGCCCTGGTCATATCCGGGGAGGCGATATTCTTTCTCCCCTTCATCCTGCCCAGGGTATTCCGGCCAACACTACTGGATGTTTTTCAGATTGATAATTTCCAGTTGGGCGTTATGTTTTCCGCTTATGGCGTGGTGGCCATGGTAAGCTATTTCCTGGGCGGACCCCTGGCAGACCGCTTTTCAGCAAGGAGTCTGATGGCATGGGCATTGATTGCCACCTCCTTAGGGGGATTAGTTATGGCTACTTATCCTTCCTATTCCGTTTTGACCATTATCTACGGACTGTGGGGAGCGACTACTATTCTGTTATTCTGGGCGGCATTGATCAGGGCAACCCGCGAATGGGGTGGACCGGCCTTTCAAGGAAGGGCCTTTGGCTTGCTGGATGCGGGACGCGGATTTGTGGGGGCTTTGATAGGGACCGCGGGAGTCGCATTATTATCCGGGCTCATGCCGGAAGAAGTGATCACTGCGAGCCCTGAGAAACAGGCAGCTTCTTTTCGCTATGTGATCCTTATGTTCTCTATTTTCACCTTCCTGATTGCCATTTTCGTGAGATTTGCCCTCCCGGGCTCCAAAATAAAACCGGAAGCCAGTATCAAGTCAGACCTAAACGGAATCTGGCAAATCGTGAAAATGAGGGCAGTATGGTTGCAGGCGATTATCATTGTTTGCGCCTATGTGGGCTATAAGATTAC
>JAHEKQ010000088.1 GCA_024638265.1 Flammeovirgaceae bacterium | reverse complement strand
AACACTTAAAAGCAAGAGAAGCAATGTGCTCAAAGGCCTGGAGTCATAGGAAAGCCAGCTCAGAAGGGACCTTGAAACGAACAAGAAGGCCCTGGCCACCCTTGAAAAGAAAATCACGGAAATCATAAATGCAGAAATAGCAGCCGCTAAAAACGCGCGCAATAATGTCAATGTTATTGTTTCAGGGTCATTTGAAAAAAATAAAAAGAAATTCTCCTGGCCGGTGGAGGGCTTTATCAGCCAGAAATTTGGAAGGCAAAACCATATTGCCTTAAAAGGAGTAGTTGTGGAAAATGACGGGATCTCCATACAAACCAAACAAAATGAATTGGCCCGGGCCATATTCGATGGCGATGTACGGGTCGTCTTCTTTGTACCCACTATGGGATACTCAGCACTTATTAAGCACGGAGAGTACTTTACGGTTTACGGGGGATTGAAAGACCCTGTAATCAAGGCCGGTGATAAGGTTAAAGCAGGGCAGGTCATCGGCGAAGTGATTACTAAGCCTGAAGGAGTAACTGAGCTTTGGTTTGAGATAAGAAAGGGCCGAAATCCCTTAAATCCAGAGCTCTGGCTGGCAAAAAGGTAGCTTTGAGAGGAACTTTCGTGCCTTGTTTGCTGTAAACCTTTTATATATCTTTACTTCTTAAATGATAAATGGGATGAACACATTATTTCTTTTTGGAATGCCAGGAGGTTGGGAGTGGATTCTGATCATTCTGTTGGTATTGGTATTTTTTGGCGCAAAGAAGATTCCCGAGCTGGCGAGGGGACTGGGACGTGGCATCCGGGAGTTCAAGGATGCTACCCGTGAGATCAAAAGAGATATTGATAAGGCAGGAGAAGTCGAAGAAGAGAAAAAATAACCCCGCACAACCCCCGTGTCATATTCCACTGACAAAGCAATGCTGCTGAATGGGGAGCTAAGTTGCACTGAATTAACCCGTAAATTTCTCAATAAGGCCGTTCTGAATCAGAATAATGCCTTTACCAAAGTTTTTGAGGATGAAGCCCTGCAAAGGGCAGGGGAAATAGATCAAAAGATTCAAAACGGCAAGCCAGGTCGGCTTGCCGGTCTCGTATTCAGTGTAAAAGACCTCATTTCAGTAGCCAAAAAGAACGTTACCGGTTCGAGTAAGATCCTGCAGGGATACGTGGCTCCATATCACGCTACCGTAGTCAATCGAATGTTAGATGAGGATGCTATCCTGATTGGAATGACTAATTGTGATGAGTTCGGTATGGGTTCCTCGAACGAGAATAGTTACTACGGACCTGTGACAAATGATAATGATAAAAACCGGGTAGCCGGAGGATCTTCCGGGGGTGCCGCGGTTTCAGTACAGGAAGGTTCCTGCCACCTGGCCCTGGGAACAGATACCGGTGGTTCTGTAAGGCAACCGGCTGCCTTTACAGGACTATTTGGACTTAAACCTACCTATTCGAGAATTAGCCGTTATGGATTACTGGCATATGCTTCTTCTTTTGATACAGTAGGTATCATTGCAAATGATGTCGCGGATTTGGAGCTCGTTCTTCAAATTGTAGAAGGACCCGATGGTAAAGACAGTACAGTCTACCAAGGGGGAAAATCCTCCGATAAAGAGATTGAATCAATTGCTTATTTCAGACAGGCACTTGAGAGCGAAGGGTTACAGGAAGAAATCCGGGAAAACTTCCAGAATGTTATTGACAGGCTAAAAAGCGAGGGAAAAAGAGTGGAGGCTATTGATTTTCCGGAAGCCGAACACCTCCTTGAAACTTATTATATACTCACTACTGCTGAGGCAAGCTCAAATCTTTCACGATATGATGGGTTGCGTTACGGGCATGGAGATGAAGTGGAAAAAGCAGCTAACCTTATAGAGAGCTATACAAATACCCGTACAGAAGGTTTTGGTGAGGAAGTAAAAAGACGGATCTTCTTGGGGACTTTTGTTTTGAGTGCTTCATACCATGATGCCTACTATACCAAGGCACAGAAAGCAAGGCGTATGATCCGTGACAAAACCCTGGATATTCTTGAGGACTTCGATCTGATCCTGAGTCCGGTCACGCCAACCACGGCTTTTGGAATCGGAACACATACAAAAGATCCAATTGAGATGTATCTATCAGATTTATTCACCGTTCATGCTTCAGTATGCGGCTTGCCTGCCATCAGTTTACCGACCGGAGAGGACAACCATGGATTGCCAATAGGAATACAGGCTACAGCCGGCGATTTTGAGGAGGAAAAGCTGTTAAACTTTGCAAAATATTTATCAAATTTAGGATCGTGAAGATTCCAAGGCCTTATATAACCCTCTATCTGCTCTTTTTCTCAGTGGTATTATTTGCCCAGAATACTACCGATGATCTTTTGGAGAAAAACCAACAGGTTGAATTCGATTACTATCCCTCAGATGATAGTTACGAATTTATCGGCGATCGACTGAGTTGCCTGGAAAATGATATACCCCTCAATTATAACAATAATGTTCACTCTTTTATTAATCACTTTACAAGTCGTGACCGGGACTTTACCAAGAAGATTATCCGGAGAAAGGAATTCTACTTTCCCATTTTTGAGAGGTATCTCGATGAATATGGGTTACCCGACGAGCTAAAATACTTATCCATAATTGAGTCAGGACTTAATCCCAGGGCGGTATCGAGAGCCAGGGCAGTAGGTTTGTGGCAGTTTATGGCCTATACGGGAATGAGTTATGGATTGCATCGCGATAGCTATATTGATGAGCGCATGGACTTTGAAAGATCTACCGAAGCCGCTTGCAAATACTTGGCATCACTTTACAGGATGTTTGGCGACTGGGAACTCGCGCTGGCAGCATATAATTCGGGACCCGGAAATGTGAGGAAAGCCATTAGGAGAAGTGGGAAAAGGAAATTTTGGGAGATCTATCGTTATCTGCCCCGTGAGACCAGGGGATATGTGCCACAATTTGTCGCTGTTATCTATGTGATGAATTACCTCGAGGAATATGGATTTACTGAGAAACCCGAGCAGTATTTCGTTGAGTATGACACTGTTATGCTCAAATCTTATGCCCACCTTCCAACACTTGCAAGCTTGATGAATCTATGTCCGGAAGATATCCAGGATCTGAATACAGGTTTGAAGTTTAATGCATTTCCCGACACAGATAAGTCATATCCCCTGAGGCTTCCCTCTTATGCGATGGAAGAATTTCAAAGCAAAAGGGATTACCTGCTTGATTCCTCTTCCAAAGTTGACAAATCAAAGGTTAAGTTACTTGCGGGAAGTAATGGGGGAAGCACATATGGGAAAGATAAAATAGTTTACCGTGTCAGGAGTGGGGATGTCCTCGGGACTATCGCCAGTCGATACAGGGTGAGGGTATCGGATATAAAATATTGGAATAACCTTAGGGGTGATATGATCAGGGTTGGGCAAAGACTCGACATCTGGATCAAACCCGGAGCCTATAAACCGAAAGTTGCCAGTTCACAAGTGGTGAAAAAACAACCGGCTCCTCCCATTATACTGCCACCCGGGAAGAGCACGACTTATATTGTTCAACCAGGTGACACCCTTTGGGATATATCAAAGAAATTCAAAGGTCTATCCATAGACCGCATCAAATCAATTAACGGTTTGAGTACCGACAGGATCAAACCCGGTCAAAAACTTAAGATCGGTTAATGTGTCGATTTTTCAAGAAGGGATTATAGGAATATGGGAAGGAAAATATTACTGCTTGCGAGCTTAATAATAATTACATTCAGCCATTGCACCGATAAGGATGGTCGAACGCCTAGGAATTTACTTCCACTTTCTGTTGCTGCCCCCGGTGAGATATTTATTTCAATGGACAGCGTCCAGTGGCACGGGGATATCGGGAAGGAAATCAGGAGAATTATGGGGTCCAATGTTGAAGGCCTGCCACGGGAAGAGTCACTATTTACCTTACGATATATACCGCCACAAAATTTCTCTTCCACACTAAGGCAGGTAAGTAATATTATCTATGTGACCACCTTTGATGTGAAGTATCGCGGTGCCAGGATCGTCCAGAATTTCTTTACCCCTGAGTCGAAAGAGAAAATCATGTCCAATACCAGCTATTTCCTGACGACCTCCCAGGATGTGTATGCCCGTGAACAGGAAATCATGTACCTATTCGGGCAAACGGAAGATTTGTTACTTGAAAACCTGAGGGAAAACGGACAGCGGATAGTGGATCACTGGAACAGAATTGAAAGAAAGCGATTGGAGGGGGAACTATTTGCTAAAACTGAAAGGGGAATTGCAAAGGCCATAACTGATAAAATGAACGTGGGGATCAAGGTACCCATGGGTTTCCAACTCGCGATGTTGAGGAATAACTTTGCCTGGATGGTCAGGCAAGAAGAAGATGTTGACCGTCATATTTTCATCACCTATACAGATTACTATGATATTGCGCAGTTCGAAAACGACAGTATCATCAAGCGTCGTGATGACATCGGAAAAAAATATATCTACGAAGACAAAGAACAATACCCCTACTCCTTCATGGTTACTGAAACCAGTGTACCGTTCATTCCCGTCAAGAGCAGGCAGATCAACCTGAACGGCAAATACGCAGTAGAGACCAGGGGACTATGGCGCACCTATAATAGTACTATGGGAGGTCCCTTCCTTGGGGTGAGCGTAGTCGATGAGCAGGCTAATCGGTTGTACTATATCGAAGGGTTCGTTTACAGTCCGGGGGAGTCCCAACGCGAGTTTATGAGGGAGTTGGAAGCCATCATTCATACATTTAAGACCAGTGAGCAATTGGGAGGCTAGTTCCCTGTTTAATTCCGATAATTATCTAACTTAGACCCACCCAAACGGTATTTTTTCATGTCTATCAAGATTCGAAAGGAAGACGCCCTTAAGTATCATCAGCAAGATCCTCCCGGTAAATTGGAAATCCAACCCACTAAATCCCTGGGTTCCCAATACGACCTGGCCCTTGCTTATTCTCCTGGAGTGGCTGATCCTTGTCTCGAAATAGAAAAAGACGAGCATAACGTATATAAATACACGGCCAAAGGAAACCTGGTAGCCGTAATTTCTAATGGTTCGGCCGTGCTGGGCCTGGGTAATATTGGACCTTCCGCCTCCAAACCGGTGATGGAGGGAAAAGCAGTGCTATTCAAGAAATTTGCCGGTATCGATGTGTTCGATATTGAGATCAATGAAAGTGACCCGGATAAATTCATTGAAATTGTAAAATCCCTGGAACCCACATTCGGGGGTATTAACCTGGAGGACATTAAGGCACCCGAATGTTTCAAAATTGAAGATTCGCTGAGGGGTTCCTTGAGCATCCCTGTCATGCATGATGATCAGCATGGAACAGCAATCATATCAGCAGCTGCCCTGATCAATGCGCTCGAATTGGCAGGAAAAGACATTGGACAAATCAAAATTGTAGTCAATGGTGCCGGTGCCGCCTCGATTGCCTGTACCCGTATTTACATTTCCCTGGGTGCCAAAAAAGAAAATGTTGTCATGTGTGACAGCAAGGGGGTGATCCGAAAGGACCGCGGGAACCTGACTTCTGAAAAGGCCGAGTTTGCCACGGATAAAGACCTGAATACATTGTCAGACGCAATTCGTGGTGCAGACTTCTTCCTCGGATTGTCTGTAGCCGATGTGTTGGAGGCCAGCGATCTTAAGAAAATGGCTGAAAATCCAATCGTTTTCGCTTTGGCCAACCCGGACCCTGAGATTTCGTACGATTTGGCGATGTCGACAAGGGACGATATCATCATGGCAACGGGCCGCTCCGACCATCCGAACCAGGTAAATAATGTGTTGGGGTTTCCCTATATTTTTCGCGGGGCTTTGGATGTGAATTCCACGGAGATCAATGAGGAAATGAAACTCGCTGCAGCAAACGCCCTCGCAAAACTCGCTAAGGATCCCGTACCCGATATTGTGGCAAAAGCCTACGGGGAAGAGACCATACGATTTGGTAAAAATTACCTGATACCTAAACCCTTAGACCCCCGTCTGTTGACCTCCATTTCTCCCGCGGTAGCCCGTTCGGCCATGGAAACAGGGGCCGCTCGGAAACCCATTGAAAACTGGCTTGAGTATGAAATAAAGCTTCAGAAAAGAGTGGGGATCGACCAGAAATTGATGTCGAGGATTATTGAAAAGGCTAAATCCGATCCAAAACGAATTGTATTTGCCGAAGCTCACGATCCTAAAATCCTGATGGCAGCGCAGGTTTTGAAAGATGGAAAGATTGCCACTCCCATCTTGTTGGGCAAGCGTAAAGAGATTGAAAAAAACCTGAAGGAGTATTCACTGGAACTTTCGGACTGTGAAATACACGATCCCTATGAGGAGGAAGACTTGTCACAGGATTTTGCCGACAAACTATATGAAAAGAGAAAGCGGAAAGGGTTGACCAAATATGAGGCCCGCAAGCTGATGAGAGATAGGAATTACTTCGGATGTATGATGGTCGAGACCGGAATGGGAGATGCATTCATTTCAGGTCTTACCAAGGACTACCCCAGGACCATACGACCTGCTCTTCACGTTATTGGCCCTGAAAAGAGGACCAACCTTGTCGCCGGGATGTATATCATCAATAATAAGTTTGGTACTTATTTCTTCGCCGATACCACAGTCAATGTTAACCCGAGTGTAGATGATCTGGTGAAGATCATTAAACTCACCGCACGGGCATTGAATTATATCAATGTCGAACCCCGTATTGCAGTGTTGTCCTATTCAAACTTCGGAAGTGCGAAGGGTGAGGTGCCGGCAAAAGCTGCAGAAGCGGTAAGGATCATTAAGGAAGAACTCCCTGAACTACAAATAGACGGAGACATCCAGGCCAATATTGCCCTGCTCCCGGATATCCAGAAGGAGAATTATCCATTTTCTAAACTGGCGGAAAAAGGTGCCAATACGTTAATATTCCCCAACCTGGCATCAGGTAATATTGCCTACAAGCTGATGGAGACACTGGGAAATTCAGAACCTATCGGCCCAATATTGCTTGGGATGGCTAAGCCGGTTCACATTCTTCAACTTGGATCAGGGATACGGGAAATTATCAATATGGCCGCATTAGCAGTGTTGGATGCTCAGATACACGCCAGAAACCGTAAAGAAGGAAAATGATAGACTACCTGAAAGGAAAGCTGGTACTAAAAGAACCCACGCATGTGCTTATGGAAGTCAATGGTGTAGGCTATCGCGTAAACATCTCCTTAGGAACTTTTTCCGAAATCAAGGACAAGGAAGAGATTACCCTTCTTACTTATTTACATATAAAGGAAGATTCCCACACCCTCTACGGATTTGCCAATGACAGTGAAAAAAAGATGTTCCTGCAGTTGATCTCCATTAATGGGGTGGGGCCATCTACTGGCCTGATGATACAGTCCTCACTCTCTGCCATCGAACTCAAACAAGCGATCCTTGAAAGCGATGTGGCTACAATACAGGGGGTAAAGGGAATAGGAGCAAAAACTGCCCAGCGAATTATTTTGGAATTACGCGATAAAATTGCAAAATCAGGGATTGAAGAGGGGGCTGAATTATTCCCTGAATCGAACAATACATTAAGAAAAGAGGCGTTATCTGCTTTGATTACTCTCGGTATCAACCGTTCTGCTGCCGAAAAGTCGATCGACCGGATTATAAAGTCCGAGGGAAGAGATATCAGCCTGGAGGACCTGATTAAACTGGTACTCAAAAACGTATAAAGGAAGATTGTTTGTAAGAGGTCTATATATTCTATCAGGAATATGGCTTGGAATGGTATTTTATACCAATACACAGGCTTCCACCGCCGAATTTACCTACCTTCAGCAACAGGACACTACGCGCAGGGACACCGTTGAAATTCCCTATACACCGAGTAAACAGCCCACTTTTAATCCAAAAGATCGTTTTGGTGATCCATTTCGCCACCGGATGAGCAAATCTCCCCTCCTGCTGCGAGACCCCTCCAACTTCAAACTGGAGCTCGAGATTGATACGGGGATGAACTACACTATATACGAACGGATCGGTTCCCTAAACTACCGCCCCACTACTACCATGGAGTTTGATGAATTCAAACGGTTGAGGGAGCGAGAGATGTTGAAAAATTATTGGAAAAATCGATCGACTGCCCTGGATGGTGAAAGTGCCGTGAGCGGGCGAAACCTGGTCCCACCGATCTACGTCAGCCCGATCCTCGACAGGATATTCGGAGGGAGTACTGTAGAAATAAATCCTACGGGATATGTAACACTTGATTTCGGGGGAAGGTGGCAACGCATCGACAACCCGGCCATACCAATCCGTCAGCAAAGAAACGGTGGGTTTGAGTTCGACCAGCAGATCAGTATGAATGTGATCGGAAAGATCGGCGATAAAATGGCCGTAACCGCCAATTTCGATAACAATAACTCATTCGACTTCCAGAACAACCTGAAGGTGGAATACACCGGATATAAGGAAGACATACTGAAAAAACTTGAGCTGGGAAATGTCAGTCTCCCGCTGAATAACAGTTTAATCAATGGCGCTCAGAACCTGTTTGGAATCAAAGCCCAACTTCAGTTCGGTAAATTATACGTGACCACTGTAGCCTCGACCCAACGCGGAAAAACTGAGATGATTGAAATTGAAGGAGGTGGCGGCCAGGGCCGAATATTTGAGAAGGTAGCATCTGATTATGATGAGAACCGTCACTTCTTCCTTGGGCACTTTTTTAAGAACAACTATCAACGATGGCTGAGTACTCTTCCGCAAATCACATCAGGTGTGAATATCACCCGTGTGGAAGTATATGTAGTTAACCGGAATAACGATACAGAGACCTTGCGTAATATCGTCGGTATCATGGACCTGGGTGAGCCTTATGATGTTTACGCACCGAATATTGGAAATCCGAATGTGATCAACACGCTGGGTAATCCCAGGGACCCCAATGATAATTCAGCCAATAACGTCTTTGACTTCATTCAAAATCTCACCCCTGCCGAAAGAGATGTAAATGCTGTAAACACCGTATTGGACGGGGCCGGGCTGATCAACGGGACTGATTTCGAGAAGATCAATGGTGCTAGGAAACTAGGCCCCACGGAGTATACAGTGCATAGGGAATTGGGCTATATCACTCTTTTCAGGCGGCTGCAGAATGACGAAGCCCTGGCAGTCTCTTACGAATACACCTATAATGGAAGGCGGTACAAAGTTGGTGAACTCTCGGAAGATTATGCTTCCCGCCCAGAAGAAGAAGCCATCTTCTTAAAGCTTTTGAGGCCGCGGAAGATAAATATCAGGGACGGCGTTGGAAACAAGATCCCTTCGTGGAAGCTGATGATGAAAAACATTTACAATCTCAACGCCACCAACATAACCCGGGATGGATTCCAATTGAGAATAATTTATCGGGATGACCGGACCGGTATTGACAATCCACAACTTCAGGAAGGGGTGATAGCCAGGACCCGGCAGTTAATTGAAATATTCGGACTTGATAAGTTAAATCCCAACAATGATCCACAAAGGGACGGTAATTTCGACTTTGTGGATGGTATCACCATCGATACCCAGAACGGTTTAATCATATTTCCTTACCTCGAGCCATTCAATACTGCTCTCAGACAAGTGTTTGACGGTGATCCAAGGGAAGATGTGCTGGTGGAGAAATACGTATACGATACTCTGTATAATACTACCAAGGCGGAGGCGGAACTCGATGCCAATAAGAATAAATTCTTCATTATCGGTAATCTCCAGGCGGGGAGTACCACCGAGATTGTAATTCCGGGGTTCAACATATCAGAAGGCTCTGTAAAGGTTTTTGCGGGGGGTTCCCCCCTCCGGGAGGGAATTGATTACCAGGTCGATTACAATTTCGGCAAAGTCAATATTATCAACCAGGGGGTCCTTAATTCCGGGAAAAAAATCTCTATCAGCTATGAGAAAGCGGATTTCTTCAATTTTCAGACCCGCACCCTGTTGGGTTCTCGATTTGATTACGCCCTTAGCGATGACATAAGCCTGGGAGCTACAGTACTTCACCTCAACGAACGGCCACTGATCTCCCGGGTAAGCCTTGGAAGTGAGCCTGCAAGGAATACGAAATATGGTTTCGATGTCAACCTTCGTAAAGATTCGCGCATCCTGACAAAGGCACTTGACTTTCTACCACTTCTGCAGACCAAGGAAACATCCAATGTCAATCTCTCTGCTGAATTCGCCCAGTTATTACCGGGGACCTCCAACATTGTAGATGGCGAGGGAACCAGTTATATCGATGACTTTGAAAACGCGGCTACTCCTATTTCACTGATCAACCCCGTCAGCTGGAAACTCGCGGCAGTTCCACAAACCGATGATAACCGATATGATCTTGCCGGAGGGAGCATCAATGACCTGACCGCTGGCTACAAGCGAGCTAAACTGGCATGGTACCAGATTGATAACCTCTTTTATCGTACCGGTGGCAGGAATAAGCCGAGTAATATCAAAGCAGACGATCTATTTTATCACACAGTACGTCCAATCACACCCCAGGAAATCTTCCCGAACAGGGACAGGAATATTATTAATACTAATGAGCCCATCCTCGATCTCGCCTATTACCCCTCAGAACGAGGGCCTTATAATTACAATCCCGTACTGAATTCCGATGGGACACTCATTGACCCCAGGTCCAATTGGGGTGGCATTACCACTGCAATCCGGAGTGAAGTGGATTTTGACAAATCCAATATCGAGTATATCGAATTTTGGTTGATGGATCCTTTCATAAATTCCCAATACGCAGAGATCAACGATGGTGTCAATACGCCCATTCGCAACTCTACCGGAGGTGACTTGTATTTCAACCTCGGTAGTATATCGGAAGATTTAATCCGCGATGCCAAACACGGTTTCGAAAATGGCCTTCCGGAAGACGGATCCCTGGACGGGGTAAGCACACAAAGTCCTTGGGGAAATGTAACTACCAAACAGTACCTCACAAACGCATTTGCCAATGCTACTAATGCCCGAGAAAACCAGGATGTTGGCCTCGATGGACTTAACCTGGAAAGGGAACAGAGTAAATTTGCCAATTTCATTAACAATGTACCCGTGGCTGCCCGGCCCATAGTAGAGGCAGATCCCAGTGCCGATAATTTTCAGTATTTCCTTGGGGAAAATCTCGATGAGCAAGATGCCAAGATCCTGGAACGCTACAAAAATTTTAACGGACTTGAAGGTAATTCGCCGGTCACCAGTCCATCGGATAATTTTACTCCATCCGGAAGCACCTTACCGGATAATGAAGATTTAAATGTTGATAATACACTAAGCGAATTGGAGGAATATTATGAATACAAGGTACAGTTACAACCGGGTGGACTGGACCTCGATCATCCCTATGTAGCCGACCAGGTTACTTACTTCCATGAAGAAAGTGGTGACAATGTTACCTGGTACCTCATGAGGATACCTATCAGGAACTTTACCAACAAATTTGGCAATATCAGCGGCTTCAAATCCATTCGTTACCTCAGGACCTATCTCACAAATTTTTCACAACCTATTGTACTGCGTCTTGCCCTGTGGAACATTACGCTGGCGCTGGCCTGGGACATGGTCTACGCCGTCAGTC
>JAHEKQ010000087.1 GCA_024638265.1 Flammeovirgaceae bacterium | reverse complement strand
CAGTCAGGGTTACCGATAATATTAATCCTGATCTGAACTGCCAGACAGTAACCATCTTCGAAATCCTTGACGATCAACCTGAAATAACAATCGCTACAATAGATTTAACACTCACTCCAAATGATGCCTGCTCCGCCCCATTCAATGGTAGTGCAACTGTTGTTCAGGTATTGGAGGATGGAAGTCCGTTTGCAACTGCAGGCTATACATTTGACTGGTATGAATCAGATGGTGTAACTCTGGTTGTTGGTGCGGGAAATGCAGACACACCCGCTATCGGGCTTGCACCAGGTGATTATTCTGTAGAGGTTACAAGCCTTACGTCGAATTGCGTAAGTACGCAAAAAGCCTTCACTATCGAAGATGAATCTACACCTCCGGTTGTTACAGCGACCACATTCGATGCTAACGTCAACTGTGCAGGTCCCGTGCCTACCGGTGAAGTCACCATAGAGATAAACAGTGGAGTTGATCCGCTATCAGACTATACAGTAGAGTGGTTTGAAGGCAATACAACTATTACACCCCTTGGTACTAATTTTGGTGCCGTTGCGGGAGCAGATAATGAAACAGCAACTGATCTTCCAGCTGGATTCGTTACGGTCAGGGTAACTGACAATGTAAACCCGGATCTCAATTGTCAGACAATTTCGACTTTTGAAATCCTTGATGATCAACCCGTTATCACAATTGCTGATGCAGATTTGGTTATTACTCCAAATGATGCATGTACATCACCTTTTAATGGAAATGCTTCAGTGGGCCAGGTATTGGAGGATGGAGCTCCTTTCGCGGTGGCTGGCTATACGTTTAGCTGGCTTGAATCGGATGGTGTTACCCCTGTTTTGGGTGCAGGCAATGGTCCAACACCGACAATAGGACTTAATCCTGCTGATTATTTTGTCGAAGTGACCAGTTTAACTTCAAATTGCGTAAGCACCCTTAAAGCATTTACTATTGAGGACGAATCAACACCTCCTGTAGTCAATGCTTCCACCCTCAATGCCAATATTAATTGTGCGGGAGCGACACCAACAGGATCGGTAACTCTACAAATAAATGGTGGAGCAGATCCTCTGTCTGATTATACAATTGAATGGTTCGAAGGGAATACAACAATAGTTCCTTTGGGTACGAATTTTGGCGTGATCGCAGGTGCCGATAATGAGTCCGCTACCGAGCTTCCTTCAGGATTTGTTACAGTCAGGGTAACTGACAATGTAAACCCTGACCTCAATTGTCAAACTGTTTCTACTTTTGAAATCCTGGATGACCAAGCACTCATGACCGTGCTGGAATCAGATATTTTAATAACCAACAATACTAAGTGTATTGCACCATATGATGGTACCGTCCAAATTACTAATGTCCAGGAAGACGGTTCACCATTCCCTGCTGCAAATTATACATACGAATGGTTTGAAAGTGATGGAGTGACACTTGTGGTAGGAGCAGGTAACGGAGCTTCACCGGCAGTAGGACTTAACAGCGGAACATATTTTGTCAGGATTACCAACCCTATAACTCAGTGTACCAATTTCCCTTTGATTGAGTTTGAAATAGGTGATGATACAACACTTCCGGTTATCAATCTCATTGACTTCACTAATCCAATCACTTGTAACGGGATTAACCCTTTGGGAGCATTAACCATTACAGCTAATAATAGTTTGAGCACTGTAGATTATACATTTGAATGGTATACGACTAATGATCCTATGACGGGAGTATTAATTGAACCCAATAATCCTGTAGTTAATGGATTGGTGGCAGGTGACTATTCTGTACTTGTAACCGACAATACAACCGGATGCCAGGATCAGGCTGCATTTACACTCGTCAATGAAATTACAGTATTGAACATATCGGTTTCTGCTACTCCGGTAACTAATTGTGTGAATCCAAACGGAACTGTCTTTGCAGCCGTTACAAATTCGGTTGCTAACTTCACTTTTGAGTGGTGGATAGGAACAACAGTATCAGGACCCCCTGATTTCACCGGCCAAACAGTAACTGGTCTGTCTGCCGGTACTTATACGGTAGTGGCCACAGACCAGGGAGATCCTTCTTGTGTTACGAACCCTCCGGCCAGCGTAGTAGTCACAGAAACCCTTGATATTCCAGCACCGGATATTGTGATTGATTCACCACTTACTCATTGTGATCCTTCGGTGCCCAATGGACAGCTGACTGCCAGTGTAGGGGGGAACTTCACAGGTTATACGTTTGAATGGTTCGAAGGAAATGATGATACTGGGCCAGTTATTTTTAATGGACCTACGGTGGCGATGCTGACAAATACTACTTACACTGTAAGGGTGACCGATAATGTAAGTGGCTGTTCGGCCCTTCTATCAGAGACCATTGATTTCCAACCTGAAGTAACACCCATACCTGATGTAGTTCTCGAGTCAGATGTAACGCGCTGTGATCAGGATAACGGATCTCTATCCGTAACTGTGGGCGGAAGTTTGAATTATACCTTTACGTGGTATGATGGTCCAAATGCGACGGGTTCAATAATAGGTAATGACATTATTCTTTTTGATCTCGCACCCGGAATTTATTCTGTGACTGCAACAGATTTATTTACAGGTTGTATATCTGATCCCGTCAATACTGAGGTTATGGACGTAACAACCATTCCCGAATTTAATTTTGAGATTACTGACTCTTCTTGTGAAGATCCCACAGGAGCCATAGAGATAATACCCTTACCTGGGACTACGGTAATTACTGCGGTCTGGGAAGATCCCCTGGGAGCTACCGTAGAGGCTCCACAGTTGCTCTCTACTTCAGCCGGCGTATATAACGTTACGGTCATTGGTGAAGGCAATTGTGAAGGAACAGGACAGGTAGAAGTAGAGTCTGATATAACGATTTACAATGCACTTTCGCCAAATGGTGATTTGTTCAATGAATTCTTCAGGATTGAGTGTCTTGAATTATTCCCAAATAACAATGTGAGGATCTACAACAGGGCCGGACAGTTGATCTATAATGTCGATTTCTATAATAACAATGAGATATCTTTTAAAGGAATTGGCAACAGGGGTCTTTATCTTAGTGGAAATGAAGTTCCAGATGGTACATATTTCTACATAGTGAATAAAGGAGATGGATCACCACCATATCGTGGCTACTTGGAGTTAGTCAGGTAACTATATAGAATTGATATTTATGTTAAGATATTTTTTAATCTGTGTCATCCTGGTCTTTGGAATAGCAAGCTATTCTCAACAAAAGCCGGTATACTCACAGTACCTGTTCAATGCCCTGGCCATTAATCCGGCCTTTGCTGGCAGCCAGGATCAATTGAGCTTAACAGCGATTTATCGTAACCAGTGGGTTAATTTTCCAGGAGCTCCACAGGTAAAAACTGTAACCGGAAATTCGGCCATTGTAGGTAAGAAAATAGGAGTGGGGTTTATCCTCTCTGATGATCAAATTGGCGTGCATGGAGATTTGGGGGTTACAACCGCCTATGCTTACCGAATCAGAATGCCAAATGGTGCATTATCTCTTGGGCTTTCTGCAGGATTTAACTACCTGCGTTCCGATTTTAACAAGGTGACTATATATGATATGGGTGACCCCAACCTTACCGGGGTTTACAACCGCTTTCTGCCAAACTTTGGAACGGGTATTTTTTATATCACAAGAAACAGCTATATCGGGTTTTCAGTGCCATCTATTCTAAACACCAAACTTAACGAGGACATTTTCAGCCAGGCAAGGCAACGCAGATATTACTTTCTGTCCGCAGGAAAGATATATCAAATCAGTGAGGATGTTCAGTTCAAACCATCAACACTTATAAGGTTCCAGGAGAAGCAGGCGCTTGGAGTGGATATCAATATTGCTTTTATTTTCCAGGAGAAGATTCTCATTGGAAACTCTTATCGAACAGGGGATGCAAATATCTCCACTTTGGAATTCCAGTTTAACAGGAACTTCCGTTTGGGCTATGCCTATGAATACGTACTCTCAAAAGTTGACCAGTTTACCCAGGGATCCCATGAGATTATGTTGAATTACCGAATCGATCTTCCCGCCCTGCAGCGGACGATTCAGTGTCCTACGTTCCTTTAAAGGGATACAGGAAGGGGATACCCGCCAGAGGCCTTGCTTTGCTGAAGCTTCGCAGAAGCGAGCGGACAGGCCGGAAGGTATATGAGGCAGGAGGGGGGGAAGCCGACCAATAGTTGACCAAGCAGTCCAATAAAACCACTTAACCACTTAACCACTTAACCACTTAACCACTGAACCACTGAACCTTCCCTAATTTCTCAACTCATCGAATGTAAGCGACACATAAAAGATTGCTCCAATGTTGGGGCCTCCTAAACTTGGGATGTACTTCTGGTTAAGGATATTGGATCCTCCCAGTTTGAGAAGAGACTTCATTGAGGGCAGTTTATAAGTAATCTGCGCGTCCAGTGTGCTGTAAGAAGGTACATTTCCGTTTCTGGGAATAGTAAATGATGACTGCCATTCAAATTCCGACTGCCAATGATAATTGATCCTGAATCCAAGATTATCGGTGACTTTCCTGTTTCCAAATGTAAAATTGATCTTATGTTCAGGCGTATTGAATTCAGCCAGGAATCCTTCCCTGATTTCATTGATAACATTCCATGAATAATTGCCCCCAATTGAGAAATTTCGTGGAAGAAGGTAATCTATCAGAAGGGCAGCCCCCTGGGTTGTCACCTTATCATCAATATTAGTATAGATCTGGAAAGTATTGTCTGCCGTTCCGTTCAATAATGTAAGATAATTCACATCCCCATTTTCAACAGTAGGATTAAATGGGTCCGTTGGAGGATTATTGGGATCAAAATATGTGTATCCAATTTCGCCATCAAGAGCGGGGTTATCCGTGTATTGGCTGGCCTTTCGTACCCTGACCTGTGCGATGAAATTATTGTAGGTGTTATAATACCAACTCGCATCGATAAGGAGTTTATTGTTAATGAGGCTTTTATAACCAATCTCAAAGGAATTCACATATTCAGGTTCTACAGGATTCACGGTTGCAACCGGTTGAAGTAAATTCAAGTCCGGATTACCATCGAACACACTAGTTGAAAAATCCTGAACGGAAAATCCCTCGTAACCTAAAGGATTTCCACTGACCGAGGTTTCGTTCAATTGATACTGATCATAATATTGCTGAAGTCCACCTACCAGCCTTGATGAAATAATATCCAGGTTGATGTGCTGCCCCTGGGTAGTAGGGTTTCTGAACCCGGTTTGGTAACTCAGTCGGATATTATGGTCGCCCGCCGGCTTAATAACTGCTGAAAGTCGTGGATTCACTTGTCCCATGAAATTCTGATTCTTATCGTACCTGACTGATCCTCCCAGTTTTAACTTTTCATCAAGCAGTCTTTTTCCAACTTGCACATAAGCCCCATACTCATTTATAGTGATGGGATTTCCTGGCGTATCAGTAAAAATGGTTCCGTTGGACCTAAGGCTGAATGTACGGAAAGTTCCGCCCACCAGAAGGTCAATAAAATCAACTTCATTCTTGAAGTCATACTGTCCGTCAACCTGGTACATTCTGGTCTGATCATTAAATTTTGGTCCAAAAGGAACTACACCTTCGAGTCCCCTTTCCTTGGCAGCTTCAAACTCTGGTGTACCAGGGGCAAAACTATAACTGGCTTCAGTCTGTGATCTGGCATATTGGTGAGCGGCAATTTGAAGCGTTGTCAGTTGACTTTGAGGTAGGTTCTGAACATCTCCCGGTTGATATCCCTGGTCATAATAATAACGCAGGTAATTTATGCCATATACTCCCAGCCAATTAGAAACGTTCTGAAACAAGCTACTTTGATCGTTAATTCTTTTGGCGAGAAACTCGGTAATGTAGCTACCGCCTGAATTTTCAAAAGTTCCATATCCCCTAAGGAGAAAGTTATCACCCCTAAGCTGTCCCCTGACTTGGCTGATACCAAAATCGGATAATGAATATCTTTGCGCTCCGGTATAAATACTGGTTCCAAAGCCACCGTTGTAGAGTAAACTGGCCTCTATCTTGTCATTTAGTCTATAATAAAGTCCGGTATTAATCTTAATATTCTCTGCATTGTAGTTGATCAGGTCAATCTCCTTGAACGGAGTCACAGAGACAACATGAGAGGGCAAGTCACCCGCATAGTCTGCCGCGCTTAGACCGGGTTCAAAAATATTACTTGATGCTAATCCGTTCCAGGCTGAACTGAAGGGAAAAATTGCGAGATTAATTGCTGCTTCATCTCCCATGGAATGCAGCAAGTCACTGCCAGGATTATAGTCTCCAAATCCTTCCGGGGTTCTTGCAATCTCTCTATCAATATTGCTGTTTCCATGCCAGTCATCAGCTCTTGAATAGCTGAAGTTGACTTTGAAAGCAAACTTATTATTGTACGCTTTTGCATACCTCAATGAAGCTTCCAGCATAGGTGCCATTTCCTGGTCGGCATTTGATCCGATATGATTGACACCCGTTTTTACGAAGGCGCTGAGTCCCTGGTAGTCAAATGCATTTTTACTATTGATAAGTAGCACTCCGTTGAATGCGTTTGGACCATAAAGCGCTGATGCTGCCCCTGGAAGAAGTTCAACACTTTCCACATCGAGTTCGGAGGGACCATTCAGATTGCCAATAGGAAAATTAAGTGCCGGGGCCTGTGTATCCATTCCGTCAATTAGCTGAACAAACCTGGTATTCCCCGTGGTACCAAAACCACGGGTATTAATGATCTGGAAGTTGATACTGCTTTGGGTCATATCAACCCCTTTGAGGTTGGCAATCGCCTTATAATAGTTATCTGCAGGGGTTTGCTGAATATCCAGGATATCCATTTTCTCAATGGAAACCGGAGATTCCAGGATTGATTCCTCAATCTTACTCGCAGATATAACTACTTCCTGGCCCAACATGGATTGTTCTTCCATCAGAATTTCCATTCCACTGGTATTGGGATCAGTGATATTTATTTCCTGAGTCGCGAAGCCAACAAACGAGACGACCAGTGTTAATGGTGGTTCAGATCGTACATCGAGCTGGAATTCTCCCAGGAAGTCAGTAATGGTACCAAGTACGGTTCCTTTAACAAGTATATTAACTCCGACCATGGCTTCCCCATTTTGATCGGTGACTTTTCCGGAGATTTTTGTTTGGCCAATAGCCAATACCGGAACCATACATAGCAATAGCAGCGTGAATTTAATCTTGTTCATACGTTCAAGGTTGTGGTTTCGACAAAAAAATGGATGAACTCGAAACCTGAATTTCATTCTAGGTAAAAAATGTTCAACAGGTACTAATATAAACTAAATTCTTACATATTCAGTCTAAAAAAATCATATGACACCCCTGCGGTGATAGTCAATCTGGCCCATGTGATAATGTAGGTGACCGTATAGATGCAATAGGAATTTCGCATTTGACCATTTTTCACCATGGAAAGGCAATGGGTAAGCTTCATCCATCAGCTCCTCCGATAGCGACTCCAGGGAGGATTTTACTTGTGTGGAAGTTTTCTGGATGAGGATAATAAGGTCTGAAATACTCTTGTCTGAGTCAGTAAATTCAGCTTCTCGATTTCTTATATATCCAGTTTTACCAAGTATGGATCCTATATAGTAATTAAGGTTGCCACAGATATGAAGGCAAAGATTTCCTCCGGAATTAGGGATATCCTTCTTCTTTATCCAGAGATCTTCATCATTTTTGTACCGACTTATTGAAGTTTCAAGATTCTTAAGGTCCCTTTCAAATAAAGTAGCAATATCCTTTATCATCTCATTTTACGTCTTTTGGTAGTAGATTTACCTTTTTTGGCATCCCTGACATCAAGATGTACTGCATATCCGAACGACAGGTTTAAAGTTCTATAGGTATTCCTCAGGTCATCTTCAAAACCGAGAATGTACAAATTTGCAGAATCTGATTGTCCAAGGTAAGTATGACCATAGGTGAATCTAGCTTCTACGAAAAATCTTTGATTTTTTAGTATATATGCCATGAATCCAATGCCAAAATCCATACCAAAAAGGTACCTGTTGACATCCACCATATACATGGTTTGAATCTCTGACCCTGCCGAATCAGTAAATTGAATTTTATAATCAAGTCCAGGCCCATTCGTATCAATGCGTCCTTTCCCTCCAGCCCAATAGCTGATGTGTGGTCCGACATTTACAAACCATTTTGCTGTGTAGGGAAGGCCTTCAATCTCGAAAAATTTCCTTAAAAGGACGGGAAGTTCATAGAATGTATAGTTACCATTATTAGTCCATTCATCGCTGTTGAAGTTAATTTTTCTCCCTTTTTTAGAATAATTAAATTCAGCTGCCAATCCAAAGTCTGATGGTAACGGGAAATTAATCACGACACCTGCAGTATAACCACCTTTAAAAGATCGACTAAACCTGTCCCGGAGTTCATTATCCCCAAAGGCCATAGTATACCCCTGAAAACCCGCTTTGACACCCAGCAAAAATTCCTGCGCACTACTCGAATTCATCCAAAGAAGACATATCAGAGAAAATACTATTCGTTTTGTCATTAAATCGGATTACAGATTTTATAAATTGATTAATTTAGTACTTGTAAAGTTTTTTATGGTTACAAATTAATAATTCATTACATAAATACTCGAAAGGTAAACCTGTTGTGTCTCTAAAAAGCTGTGAAATTAGGAATTTAGACCTTGATTTACCTATTTAGTATGAATTTACCATTTTTTAGACTATGAGATTTGTCTCAATATTGCTCCTGTTTTTAGCATATGGAACAGCCTCTGCTCAGGAAATTGCCAACTTTACCCAATTTTTCGTAAACCCTTACGTAATTAATCCCTCTTTTGCCGGAATTGAAGGTAGTTCAGGGCTTTATCTAACATATCGTATGCAATGGGTGGATTTTGATGGGGGACCCACAATCGGAAACCTTTCATATCATACAGGAATAAAGAATAATCTTGGGTTTGGGGTAAACCTAAGTAATGACCAGAGAGGAGTGCTAAATACCTCATCGGGTTTATTGTCCCTGTCCTATGCTGCCCGACTTGGTAATAATTCCTATTTGAGATTCGGGGCATCTGCAGGTGCTGCATCCAACGGTTTGGACTTTGCAACTATTACCAATCCCAATGATCCTGCATTATTTAATGCATTGGAAAACAATGTTTTCATTATAGGTAATGCAGGACTGTCTTTACATGTCAAGTCCTTTCATATTGGTGCCTCAATGCCGGATTTGTTTGAACCTCAACTAGTAGACAGTATTAAATCAGATAATTTTTCATTCTCTAATCTTAAGCCTACCGAGAGATTCATTATTACAGCAAGCAATAGGTTTTATTTTGGAAATGACCAGCACGTATTTGAACCATACCTGGTTTACCGGATGAATAAGTCATTACCCTCGCAACTGGAAGCCGCTGCCATAGTTCATTTGAACCATGCTTTCTGGTTTGGTGGGACCTACAAACAGGATTTCGGAATTTCAGGGGCAGTCGGGTTTAAAAAGCCTGAAAAATTTGGCATAGGTTATAGTTATACGTTTAAGAATCTTGGTGTAAACCAAATTCAAAGTCCGACCCACGAGGTCACCTTTAGTTTGTTATTGGGGGAAAGGAGACCAAGAAGGCAAAAGTATTCATTCGTCAATACTCTTCTGGAAGAAGAGATTCCAGTTACCCAGGCTCCAACAGGAGAGACTCCCCAGGTATTTTGTTCCATTGACGAGCCAGTGTTGACAGATTTGAAAGTTGATGGTAGTTCACTTAAATATTATGATTCACCAGATTCTAAAACACCTCTAAACACTTCAGAATCGCTTACAGACGGTGCCATTTTCTATATCAGTCAAACACAGAATGAAATGGAATCAGAAGAGCGGCTTTCAGTATCTATAGAAATCAATGATCCGGAAGCACCGAGAGTCAACCAGGCTCAGAGCTTCAGTAGCGATGATTCTCCAAAAGTAATGGATCTTGAGGCCCCGATTGATCAGATTATATGGTATCCGGAGGCAGATGGAGGAGTCGCGTATAATTCTGAGCTACCCTTAATTGAAAAGACTTATTACGCATCTCAGGTGGTTGAGGGATGTGAAAGTATTGAGCGTACGGCTGTACAAGTTGAAATTACCGAGCCGGAGATTATTCCCGATACAACAATTACGAAGCCAAAGGATGAGATTAAGCAGCAGACATCTGACAGTACGGTAGTCGTAAAACGAGGCAATCATCTCCTGGAACTACCTGTTGGGGTTTACGTGGTAATCGGTGTTTTCAGTCAGTATGATAACGCTGAAAAATACAGTGACCAGGTGTTTATGCTGGGTTACCATGATACCCAATTTGGGTATATTACTGAGAGGGGATTCTGGTATGTGTATATGCACAAGTCCAAGGATGGAGTCAAAGCCCGTGAAATTCGAGATAGAATGAGAAAATTGAGACGTTTTAGTGATGGATGGGTATTAGAAGTAAGATAAAACCTTAAACCTTAAACCTTGAAGCAATTTTTTGTTGCCATAATATTTATTTGTTTGACCGATCTTATCATGGCTCAGGCACCTGTTGTGACAGGCGTTGAACGAATTGTCAGCATCCCTGGAGGGAGAGTGGTGATCACTGGAACGGGATTCAACAATGATCCGAGCCAGCTCACTGTCAGATTTGGTGCTGTTGAAGGTACAGTGCTCAATTCAACAACGAATTTAATTGAAGTACGCGTACCTTTTGGAGCCCATGCAGAAAACGTCACCGTTATTAACCGGGCGAACCGGTTATCTGGAAAATCGATCCTGAAGCATTACACATCGTTCAGTGGAGAAGCTTTTGATCCGAATAATGTGGGTGCTTCACTGCTATTTCCCGAGGCAAATGAACTCCAGGATTTATGTTCTTGTGATTTAAACAGGGATGGAAAAGCAGACATTGCTGCGACTAAATTTAACGCGACATCAAGCAGTATTCGAGTTCTTGTTAATAATTCCACACCAGGTACTATTGCATTCAATAATGGAGGAACCATTTCTCTCAATGCTCAAACCAATGATATCCAGTGTGATGACCTCAATGGTGATGGTTGGCCGGATCTTGTTGCTACCAAGGGGGGTGGATCCGGAATAGATCGGAATGGCATTTATATAGTTCCTAATAATTCAGGTTCAGTGGGAGGCTCAACTGCCTTATTGATTCAAGCGGGAACAGTAACTACCGAACAGGTAAAAATCAGGGATTTGAATTTTGATGGCAAGCCCGAATTAATAATCAGTAACAGTAAAAATAACAACCTGTTTATATACAGGAATACGTCTGGTGCATCTATTTCTTTTGACCCGACACCAATAGCATTACCAGTAGCCAATGTAGAATCAACAAGGGGCTTGGAAGTGCAGGATTTGAATCGGGACGGCAGGCCTGAAATTATTGTGACCGCGAAAGTAGGTAGCCTTGAATCTGTTGAGATACTTGTCAATACAAGCACACAAGGACGACTTGAGTTTGCGGATCCTCTCAGCTTTTCAGTTGGGACCCTATTAAAAGATATCATTACAGGGGATTTTAACAGGGACGGTTTATTGGATATAGCGGTATCGAGTTCACCGGTAACTGATAAAGTTTTTG